>NZ_BAAALD010000132.1:0-16129 GCF_039528095.1 Kitasatospora arboriphila | reverse complement strand
GGGAGGGTCAGGGCGGGGGGGTCCAGGCAGGTGGCGCGGGGGGGCGCCACCGGCCGGGCCGCGGAGTCCGGGCGCTGCGGGGGCGCGCCCGGCGGTGCGGCCGGCGGCGGGGGGGGGGCGGTGTGCGCGGCGGGCGGGGTGGTCGGCGGCAGGGTCGTCGCGAACGGGTCCGGGCCGGGCCCGGCGTACGGCCGGCCGTGGCCGCCGCCCGCCGCGACGTAGGGTCTGACCAGCGGCGGACCCTCCAGATGCGGCAGCACGGCCGTCTCGGTGACATCCGGGGACGAGGAGGCGCACGCGCAGCCGACGGCCGTCCGGACCGTGCCGCACAGCGGGCAGAGCTCTCCCGGCATCGGCCGGTCCTCCTCGGTCGGTGTGACGAACGCGCCCGATTATGCAGGAGGTTGCACGGGTAGGACAGGGAGGTCCTGTGACGGACGGCGGCCTTGTCCTATTTGATGGTGAAACGGCCGGGATGAACGGTCGGTGACGTCCCGCCGTCCCCGCGGTGCGCCACCGCTACGCCCCGCCGCCGCTGACGTCCCGCGAGCGGCTCTCCTCCAGCACCCGGTACCCCGCGGTGGTGTACAGGTTCATCGCCACGGTGTTGCCGCCGAACACGTTGAGCATCAGCGCGCCGTCGCCGGCCGCCAGGACCGCCCGCTCGCCGGCCGCCATCGCGGCCCGGCCGAAGCCCCGCCCGCGTTCCTCGGGGAGCACGTCCAGCGAACAGCCGAAGGTGACGCCCGGCAGGAACCCGTGGTGCAGCCAGCCGGTGCCGACCGTCCGCCCCTCGGCCTCCAGCACCAGCAGGGCCTGGCCGGGCGTGGCCATGTCCTCGGGCAGCATCCGCGCGAAGTCCGCCGCCGACTTGGCCCGGGCCTCCTGCTCCGTGTGCGAACCGGCGCGGAGCATGTCGAACACGTACGCGTCCTCCTGCTGCGCCCGCCAGGCCGGGTACTCCTCGGCCGTCATCGGACGGGCCGTCACGGCGCCCTGCTCCACCGACGCCGCGGTCAGCTCCTTCATCCGGTTCTGGCCGCGTACGGCGTACCCGTCGAAGAGCGGGTCCGAGCCCGTCACCCGCGCCTCCACCCGCGCCGCGCCGCGCTCGGCGCACCACCGCTCGGCCCACTCCAGGGCCGCCGGGCGCAGCCGCCCGTGCCCCGGTTCCGTCCACACCTCGCCGATCCGCCCCACCGGGGCGCCGTCCCGGTCGGCCACCCCCACCGCGACGCAGCCGACCGTCCGGCCGTCCGTCCGGACGTCCGCGACCGTCCACGTCCCGGCCAGTGCGCGCTGCTGCTCGGCCAGCTCCTCGGCGGCCGCGGCGGACAGCCCCGCCGCGCGGTAGCGGGCGGCGAGGCGCTGCAGATGGGCGGGCAGCCAGGTGTCCCGGTCGGCGCCGGGTGCGATCTCCAGGGTCATCCGGGCACGGTAGGCCGCGCGGCGGCCCGGCTGCGAACGGTTTTCCCCCGGCCGCGGCGGCCGGATCAGCCCGCGCGGTGCTCCCGCGGACTCACCCCGCGCACCCGCTTGAAGGCGCTGCTCAGCGCGAACGGACTGCCGTAGCCGACCCGGCGGGCCACCGCGGCGAGCGTCGCGTCCGGCTCGCGCAGCAGGTCCGCCGCCAGGTCCAGCCGCCACCCCGTCAGGTACGCCATCGGCGGCTCGCCGACCAGCTCGGTGAAGCGCCGCGCCAGCGCCGCCCGGGACACCCCCGCCTCCGCCGCCAGCGAGGCCACCGTCCACGGCTCGGCCGGCCGCCGGTGCACCAGCCGCAGCGCCCGCCCCACCACCGGGTCCGCGTACGCCCGGTACCAGCGCGGCGGGGCCGCCTCCGGGCGGGCGAACCACTCGCGCAGCGCCGTGATCAGCAGCAGGTCCAGCAGCCGGTCGAGGACCACCTCCTGGCCCGGCGCGTCCCGGTCCATCTCCTCGCCGAGAAGCGCCGGCAACGGCGAGGACCAGGCGTCCGCGGGCACCACCGCGACCGGCGGCAGCGCCCGCAGCAGCCGCCCGTTCACCTCCCCGCGCAGCTGGTACGTGCCGGTCAGCAGCACCGTCGCACCGTCCGTGCGCTCGCCCCAGGACCGCCCGCCGAGGTCCATCTCCTCGCACAGCGGGGCGCCCTGCGGATCGGTGGACACCTGCCCCGGGTGGATCACCACCCGCACCGGCGTGTCCGGCCGGTCCGCCACCGTGTACGGCTCCGGGCCGCGGACGATCGCCAGGTCGCCCGGCGCCAGCGCGACCGGACCGCCGGCCGCGGGGACGATCCAGGCCGTGCCGCACACCAGGCTGACCACCGTCAGCGGAGCCTCGTCGCGCACCGCCACCGCGAACGGCGGCGCCAGCACCGAGCGCAGCAGGAACGCCCCCTGCGCCCGTGGCGCGGCGAGCAGCCCGGCGAGTCCGTCGACTGCGTCCATGCGGCCAGCCTAGGAGCGGCAGCACCGGGGGCGCGGGGAACTGCGAAGTTCGGGGGTGGTCGTACCGGCGATCAGGGCCGACCCTGGTGGCTTGCCCCTGAGGAACTGCCCTGCCCCCGGGGTTCGCTTGGACGCGTGCGTATGCGGGTGAGCGGCTCGGCCATGGGCAGGGGGGCGGGGCGCCGGTTGACTTGACGGCATGACACGGATCCGGGGGGAATCGGAGGTGCGACCCATGGCAACGGCACTGCTGCTCGCGGCCACCGTCGCGACGGGACTGATGGCGGGCCTCTTCTACGCGTTCGCCTGCTCGGTGATGCCGGGCCTCGGGCGCAGCGGCGACAGCACCTTCGTCGAGGCGATGCAGCGGATCAACACCGCCATCCTCAACGGCTGGTTCGCCGCCGCGTTCGTCGGCGCCCTGCTGCTCACCGTCGCGGCCGGCGCCCTCCACCTCGGCGGCGGCGGACGGCCGGCGCTGCCCTGGATCGCCGCGGCCGCGCTGCTCTACCTGGTGGTGCTGGTGGTCACCATGGCGGTCAACGTGCCGCTCAACGACCGGCTCGCCGCGGCCGGTGAACCCGGCTCGCTCACCGACCCGGCCGCCGTCCGGGCGGCGTTCGAGCAGACCTGGGTGCGCTGGAACACCGTCCGGGCGGTGCTGAACACCGCGGCGTTCGGCTGCCTCGGCTGGGCGCTCGTCCTCTCCGGACGCGCCGGGGCCTGACCGCCGTCCGGGTGTGAGGTGGTGCAGGATGGGAGGCATGTCCGTAGTGAAGATCAACGTGCTGACCGTGCCGGCCGAGATGCGGGAGACCCTGGAGAAGCGGTTCGCCGCCCGCGCCGGGGCCGTGGAGAACTCCGACGGCTTCGAGTGGTTCGAGCTGCTGCGCCCGGTCGAGGGCACCGACCAGTACCTGGTGTACACCCGGTGGGCCAGCGAGGAGGCGTTCAAGGCCTGGATGGAGGGGCCGATGCAGGCCGCGCACCGCCAGGGGCCGCCGGCCGAGGGTGGCGAGGCGCCGAAGCGGCCCGCCGCCAGCGACTCGGTGCTGTGGTCCTTCGAGGTGGTGCAGTCCGCCGGGCCGAAGGCCTGACGGGATCCGAACGGTGAGGGGGTACGGCCGCCGGCCGTACCCCCTCAGTGCTGCTCGGCGGGCTCGTCGGCGTCCGCTGCCGCGGGCGCCCCGGCCGGCGGTGCGAAGGCCACCGGCGCGCCGAACGCGGCCCGGCGGGTGGTGCGCCGCAGTGCCCGCAGCACCGGGCCGCCCACCGTCAGGCAGAGCACCGCGGTGAGCGCGGCCCGGGGCAGGTCCCAGCCGAGCGAGGTGGTCAGGCAGTAGAGGGCGAAGCGCGGCAGGTTCGCCGAGAGCGGGTCGCCGGGGACGAAGGCGATCGAGCTCGCCTGCCCGGCGATGTACGGCCAGCCCTGCAGGTTCATCACCGTGCCGTAGGCGACCGCGGCCAGTGCCCCGTACCCGGCGAGCAGCAGGTGCTCGCCTCGGCCGCGGAGCCCGTCCGAGCCCGGCAGCAGCCCGGCGCCGAGGCAGACCCAGCCCATGGCGAGCATCTGGAACGGCAGCCAGGGGCCGACCCCGCCGGTGAGCAGCGCCGAGGCGAACATCGACACCGCGCCGAGCACGAAGCCGAAGCCGGGCCCGAGCACCCGGCCGGCCAGCACCATCAGGAAGAACATCGGCTCCAGGCCGGCGGTGCCCGCGCCGAGCGGCCGCAGCGCCGCCCCGGCCGCGGCCAGCACCCCGAGCAGGGCGACGGCCTTGGCGTCCAGGCCGGGGGCGCCGCCGCCGGCCGAGCGGCCCTCGGAGATCTGGGCGACCACCACGGCCAGCAGCAGCGGCAGCATCAGGGCGAACAGCCAGGGCGCGTCGGCGGAGTGGCCGACCAGGTCGGAGCCGGGGGAGGCGAGCAGCGGCCAGCCGAAGGCGGTGACGCCGATCGCCGAGAGCAGGGCGAGCGCCGGGCCGGAGCGCCGCCCGAGCGGGGCCGGGCCGGCCGGCGCGCTCACAGCTCCTCCCCGAGCTCCGAAGTGATCTGGCGGAGCGTCAGCCACGGCTGCGGCGCGAGGACCTTGGCGATCTGCGGGGCGAAGGACGGTGCGGCGGTGACGACTTCGGCGGTCGGGCCGTCGGCGACGACCTCGCCCTCGGCCAGCACCACGGTGCGGTGGGCGAGTTCGGCGGCGAGCTCGACGTCGTGGGTGGCCAGCAGGACGGCGTGCCCGGCCTCGGCGAGGCCGCGCAGCACCGTGACCAGGCGGGCCTTGGCGGCGTAGTCGAGGCCGCGGGTCGGCTCGTCCAGCAGGATCACCGGGGGTGCGGCGGTGAGCACCACGGCCAGCGCCAGGGTGAGCCGCTGGCCCTCGGAGAGGTCGCGCGGGTGTCGGTCGTCGGCCAGACCGGGCAGCAGTCCGGCGACCAGGGCCCGGCAGGTGCCGGCGGGGGCGCCGGCGTCCTTGTCGGCGGAGGCGCACTCGGCGCCGACGCTCTCGGTGCACAGCAGGTCGCGGGGCTCCTGCGGAACGAGCCCGATCCTCCGGACGAGTTCGGCGGGCCTGGCCCTGTGCGGGACGAGGCCGCCGACCCGGACGCTGCCGCCGGACGGGGCGTGCAGGCCGACCAGGCTGCCGAGCAGGGTGGACTTGCCGGCGCCGTTGCGGCCCATCAGCGCGGTGGTCCCGCCCGCCCGCAGCTCCAGGCCGATGCCGCGCAGCGCCGGGACGGGCCCGCGCTCGACCACCAGCCGGTCGACGGCGGCCAGCACCTCCCCGCCCGGCGCCGCGGCCGCGGGCGGGGTGCGGTCCGCGAGCCGGGTGCGCAGGCCGGCGGCCCGGCGGCGTGCGTCGCGGACGGACAGCGGCAGCGGCGACCAACCGGCCGCCCGGCCGAGCGCGACCACCGGCGGGTGGACGGGGGAGTGCGCCATGACCTCGGCCGGCTCGCCGAGCTCCGGGGCCCGCCCGGGGCCGGGCAGCAGCAGCACCTGGTCGGCGTACTGGACGACCCGCTCCAGCCGGTGTTCGGCCATCAGCACGGTGGTGCCGAGGTCGTGGACGAGCCGCTGCAGCACCGCCAGCACCTCCTCGGCGGCGCCCGGGTCGAGCGCCGAGGTCGGCTCGTCCAGCACCAGCACCCGGGGGTGGACGGTGAGCACCGAGCCGATCGCGACCCGCTGCTGCTGGCCGCCGGAGAGCGAGGTGAGGGCGCGGTCGCGCAGGTCGGCGAGGCCGAGCAGGTCGAGGGTCTCCTCGACGCGGCGCCGCATCACGTCCGGAGCGAGGCCCAGCGACTCCATCCCGTAGGCGAGTTCGTCCTCGACGGTGTCGGTGACGAAGTGCGCGAGCGGATCCTGCCCGACGGTGCCGACGACGTCGGCGAGGTCGCGCGGGCGGTGGGTGCGGGTGTCCCGCCCGGCGACGGTGACCCGGCCGTGCAGGGTGCCGCCGGTGAAGTGCGGGACGAGCCCGCTGACCGTCCCCAGCAGCGTCGACTTGCCGGAGCCGGACGGGCCGACGACCAGGCAGAGCTCGCCCTCCGGCACGGTCAGGTCGACCCCGGTCAGTGCGGGCTCGGCGGCGTCGGCGTAGGCGACCGACACCTGCTCGAAGGTGATCACGAGCTCCTCCGGGGCGGGACGGGGGCGGCCGCGGCCGGCACCAGGCCGATCAGCACGGCGGCCACGGCGGGCAGCGGCAGGGACGGCAGCTCCGGCGGCACCACGGACGGGGCGAACGCCGCCGGGTACCGCCCGGAACACCAGACGGTCAGCGCGGCGACGGCGATGCCCGAACCGGCCACCAGCCACTCGCGGACGGCCCACGGATCGGGCCGGTAGCGGGTGCGCAGACTGCGACGGCCGCCCAGCAGCAGCCCGGCGCCGGCCGAGGCCAGGCCGAGCAGCAGCACCGGCAGCGCCCAGCCGCGGCCGGCCGCGCCGAGCAGCCCGTACAGGGCGGCGCAGATGCCGAGCAGGCCGAGCAGGGTGAGTGCGGCGGTGGCGTGGGCGAGGCGGCGCGGCACGTCGGCGGTGCGGCCGAAGCCGCGGGTGTCCATCGCCGCGGCGAGCGCGACCGAGCGTTCCAGCGCACCCTCCAGCACCGGCAGCCCGACGCTCAGCAGGGCGGCGACGCCGCGGTCGTCGCGGCCGCGCAGCCGGCGGGCGGCCCGCAGCCGCCGCACGTCGGCGACCAGGTTCGGCGCGAAGGTCATCGCCACCACCGCGGCGAGCCCGGCCTCGTACAGGGCGCCGGGCAGGGCGCGCAGCAGCCGGGTCGGCGAGGCGAGCGCGTTGGCGGCGCCCACGCAGACCAGCAGCACGGCCAGCTTCAGCCCCTCGTACAGGGCGAACAGCAGGCCCTCCAGGGTGATCGCGCCGCCCACCCGGACGCCCTGCGCCCAGGACGGCAGCGGTAGCTGCGGCAGGGTCAGCAGCACGTGGGTGCCCTGCACCGGCGAGCCGAGCAGCACCGTGAACGCCATCCGGATGCCCAGCACCAGCAGCCCGAGCCGCAGGAACGCCCCGTACGACCGGGACCACGGCTCGTCGCCGCGGCGGGCGGCGACCACGTACCCGGCGACCGCGCCGATCAGCAGGAGCAGCAGCGGGTTGGTGGTGCGGGAGGCGGCGGCCGCCAGGCCGAGCGCCCACAGCCACCAGGCACCGGGGTGCAGGTGGCGCGGGCCGACGGCGGGGCGCGCGGCGGTGCGGGTTCGTGGCACGGCGGGTCTCCGGACGGGTCGTCAGCGGCGGCGGCGCAGCTGCCACCAGGCGCCGGCACCGAGCAGCAGGACGAGGACTCCGCCGAGCACCGGGCCGGTGAGGCCGGTGCCCCCGGACGGGGAGCCGGAGGCGGCCGGGGCACCGGCGTCCACCGCCTCGCCGCAGCCGGCCCGCGGGTAGCCGGCGATCGCGCACAGCATGCCCGCGCTGTCGTAGCGCAGCGGCGGGGCGACGGCGGCGAGCACCTCGGCCGAGGTGGCGGCGGCCGGTACCGAGGCGCAGGCCGTCCGGGCGGCGGGCGGGGCACCCGCGCCCTTCGGGGCGTCGGCGGGGGTGCCGAAGTCGAGCACCACGCCTACCCGCTTGCGGCCCTGCTGCGCCGGGGTGGCCGTGCACAGCGCGGCGAAGTCGCCGACGGCGCCGGGCCGGGCGGCCTCCTTCCCGCCGTCCGGGCTCAGCGCGAACCGCCAGCCGTCGACCGTGCCGTCGGCCGGCACGTACACCGCCGGGCCCTGCTGCTGGTAGGCCCAGGCGCCGCCGCTCGACTTCCAGAACGACCAGTAGCGGTAGTCCGCGGCCTGCGCGGGGCCGACCGGCAGCAGGACGAGCAGGACGGCCGGGACGGCGGCGGCGAGCAGCGCCGCCGCCGTCCGGCGCAGCGCACCGGTCACTGCTGCCCGTCGTCCTTCGCCGGGGTGCCGGCGGCGGCCGCGGCGAGCCGGCCCCAGAGCGTGGGGGTGATCATCAGCCCGCCGCCGATGCCGACCACCAGGCCGGTGCCGACCAGCCAGATCGGCGAGAAACCGCCGTTGTCCTCGCCGTCGGTGATGCCGGAACCGGGCGCCGCGGTGCCGTCCGGGTTGGCCGAGGCGGCCGACGCCGCCGCGGACGGCAGCGAGAGCGGCTTGGGACCGGAGTCCACCAGCAGCTGCACCAGGTTGGTGCCGCCGAAGTTGTACGGGTCGAGCTTGGCGGCCTGGGCGACCAGCAGCAGCGCCGCGGCGGCCGCCGGGTCGGTGCCGTTCTTGCCCTTGGCGGCCCAGGCGTAGCCGTTGCCGGCCAGCCAGTCGGCGGCGCCCGCGGCCTGGTGCGGGTGGCCCGCGCGCACCAGCGACAGCACCGCCCAGGAGGTCGCGTTCAGGTCCGGCGCGGGCTCGGCACCGGGAGTGGTCAGCATCAGGTGCTGGCCGTTGGCGTTCAGCTGACCGACCAGGTGCGCGGAGGCGGCCTCGGCCGACTGCGCGGCGGGCACGCCCGCCGCGGCGCCGCCCGCAGGGCAGGCCAGGGCGGCGGGTGCGGCGTCCACCCGGTCGGTGGTGGCCACCGGCAGCGCCCCGCCGGCGGCGGCGAGCGCGGCCGGCCCGGTCGCCAGGCCGTTCGCCTTGGCGTCGGCACCCGGCTGGTAGACGTAGCCGCCGCGCTCGGCGGCCGGAGCGGCGCAGCCCAGCTGGAAGCCGGCGAGGCCGTCCAGGGCGCTGCGGCCGGCCTTGGCGACCTGCGCCGGGTCGGCGTGCGCGGCGGTCAGCGCGCTGACCGCGAGGCCGGTGGAGTCGGCGCCGCCCGGGCCGCCCGGGTTGTACGACCAGGTGCCGTCCGCGTTCTGGTTCGCCTTCAGCCAGGCCACGCCCTTGGCGACGGCGTCCTGGTGGCCGCCGAGCGCGGTGAGCGCCTGCACGGCGACGGCGGTCGCGTTGCTGTCCTCGGTCTTCGGGTCGCAGGCCGCGGCCGCGTCCGCCCGGAACGAGGGCCAGCCGCCGTCCGCGCACTGCTGGCCGGTCAGCCAGGAGACGGTGGACGCGGCCGGGACGACCTTCGCCGAGGCCAGCGCCGTCAGCGCGAGGGACTGGCGCCACACGCCGTCGTAGCTGGGGTCGCCCTTGCCGTACAGCGCGGCGGGCGGGGTGACCGGGGACGGCGCCGGGGTGTCGGCCAGGGCCGGGGCGGCGGCGCCGGCGGCCAGCAGCAGGCCGGCCAGCGCGGAGGCGCCCAGGCGGGCGGCGGTGAGCATGTGAGGGTGAGCCTTTCGGTGAGCGGTGCAGCAGCCCGGCAGGGCTGCCCGTAGACCTCGACGGAACCGGGCGTGCCACGCCCGGCCGGCCGCTCGCCCCGGCCCCGGGCAGTCCGGCTCGCCCGCCGGGCGGGCTCACGGTTGCGGGTCAGCGCCGGATTCGCACCGGCTTCCCCCGGGAGGGGCGGATGGAGTTGTCGTGCGCCCCGACTCTAACGGGCACCCGCGAACCGCTTGCAGCGCGGGCAGTAGAACGCGTTCCAGTTCCAGGCCCTCCGCCCGAGGCGGCTCCTCAGGTGCCCCCACGCGCCCCCGGGTGCCTGGGCGGCCCCTAGGCCGTCGGGGAGAGCAGGCGGGCCGCCGTGTGCAGATCGGCCCGGACCTCGGCGAGGGAGCTGCGGCCGGAGAGCCAGCTCAGCAGCGTCGCGTGCCAGGTGTGCCCGACCACCCGCAGCGCCGCCTGCTGCTCCGCGGTCGGCGGGCCCGGCAGCCGGGCCGCGGCGAGCACGATCTCGGACGTCAGCTCGGCCACCGCGTCCACCTCCCGCCCGACGGAGCGGTCCGCGAAGGACAGCGCCCGCACCATCGCCTCCGCCAGCCGCGGGTCGCGCTGCAGCGCGTGGAAGGCCAGCGTCAGCGTCTCGGCGACCCGCCCGGCCGGGTCCGCGGCGGTCGGCGGATGCCGCTTCACCTGCTCCTTCAGCTGCCGCAGCTGCTCCTCCATGACCGCCACCAGCAGGTGCACCTTGGACGGGAAGTAGCGGTAGAGCGTGCCCAGCGCGACCTCCGCGCCCTCGGCGACCTCGCGCATCTGGACGGCCTCCCAGCCGCCCCGGGAGGCCAGCGCGGCGGCGGCGCGCAGGATCCCGCGGCGCCGCTCGGCCTGGCGCGGGGAGAGCCGGCGGCCGGCAGTGGTGGACACGGTCAACACAGCCCCCAGGGCGTCGACGGGACGGGACCGGGCACGTGGCGTGAATCACCATCCCCGGCCCGAACCGCGAAGCTACGGGCCGGTATCTTCGAGGTCTCTCGTTGTTCACATGCCCGACGACGATGACACACTCCACCGTGAAACGTGATCTACTTTAGCCGCTGCGGCCGCCGAGCCGGGCCGAGTAGGGACAAGGGGACCAGCATGACCGCGTCGCCGCGACCGCTGCGGATCGCCCTCCTCTCCTACCGCGGCGACCCGTTCTGCGGCGGCCAGGGCGTCTACGTCCGGCACCTGTCCCGCGAGCTCGCCCGCCTCGGCCACCACGTCGACGTGATCGGCGCCCAGCCGTTCCCCGTCCTCGACGAGGTCGAGGGCCCCGGCTCCGTCCGGCTGGTCGAGCTGCCCAGCCTCGACCTGTACCGCGCCGACGACCCCTTCCGCACCCCGGCCCTCGCCGAGTACCGCGGCCCGGTCGACGTGCTGGAGTTCCTCACCATGCGCACCGGCGGCTTCCCCGAGCCGCTGACCTTCTCGCTGCGCGCCCGGCAGTTCCTCGCCCGGCACAGAGGACGCTACGACGTCGTCCACGACAACCAGACCCTCGGCTACGGACTGCTCGGCCTGGAGCGGCACGGCTTCCCGCTGGTCACCACCGTCCACCACCCGATCACCGTGGACCGCCGCCTGGAGCTGGAGGCCGCGACCACCGCCGTCAAGCGGCTCTCGCTGCGCCGCTGGTACGCCTTCACCCGGATGCAGAAGCGGGTCGCCGCGCGCCTGGAGCACGTCATCACCGTCTCCGCGAGCTCCGCCGCGGAGATCGTCGAGCACCTCGGCGTCGCCGCCGGCGCCGTCTCGGTGGTGCCGATCGGCGCCGACACCCGGCTCTGGTCGCCCGACCCGTCGGTGGCCACCGTGCCCGGACGGATCGTCACCACCTCCTCCGCCGACGTCCCGCTGAAGGGCCTCGTCCACCTCGTGGAGGCGCTCGCCAAGGTCCGCACCGAGCGCGAGGCCCACCTCGTCGTCGTCGGCAAGCCGCAGAAGGAGGACGGCCCGGTCGCCGACGCCGTCCGCCGGTTCGGCCTGGAGGCGCACATCGACTTCCGCACGGGGCTGACCGACCAGGAGCTGGTCGACCTGTACCGCTCCGCCGAGGTCGCCTGCGTCCCCTCGCTGTACGAGGGCTTCTCGCTGCCCGCCGCCGAGGCCATGGCCACCGCCACCCCGCTGGTCGCCACCACCGGCGGAGCCATCCCCGAGGTGGCCGGCAAGGACGGCGAGACCTGCCTGGCCGTGCCGCCCGCCGACGCCGGCGCCCTCGCCGCCGCCCTCGGGCGGCTGCTCGACGACCCCGCGCTGCGAGAACGCCTCGGCGCCGCCGGCCGCGAGCGGGTGCTGGCCAACTTCACCTGGCAGCGCGCCGCCGAGCTCACCGCCGAGCGCTACCGCGCCGCCGTCGCCACCGGGGCCGGGCAGCGCGCCCGCGCCGGCCGCGGCTGGCGCTACGTCCACTGACGCTTCGCCCCACCTCCTTCAGTACAGCAGCAACGAATGGGAGCCCCGCAGTGCTGACCGTCGATTTCTCCCGCTTCCCGATCGCCCCCGGCGACCGGGTGCTCGACCTGGGCTGCGGCGGGGGCCGGCACGCCTTCGAGGCCTACCGCCGCGGCGCGAACGTCGTCGCCCTGGACCAGAACGGCGACGAGATCGCCGAGGTCCGCAAGTGGTTCGCGGCGATGGAGCAGGCCGGCGAGGCCCCGGCGGGCGCCTCCGCCACCGCCATGGAGGGCGACGCGCTCAACCTGCCCTTCGACGACGACACCTTCGACCGGATCATCATCTCCGAGGTCATGGAGCACATCCCGGACGACAAGGGCGTGCTCGCCGAGATGGTGCGGGTGCTGAAGCCGGGCGGCCTGCTCGCCGTCACCGTGCCCCGCTACCTGCCGGAGAAGATCTGCTGGGCGCTCTCCGACGAGTACCACGAGGTCGAGGGCGGCCACATCCGCATCTACCGCGGCGACGAACTCGTCGACAAGGTCCGCGAGTCCGGTCTGGAGCCGTACGGCACCCACCACGCGCACGCCCTGCACTCGCCGTACTGGTGGATCAAGTGCGCCGTCGGCGTGAACAACGACAAGGCGCTGCCCGTCCGCGCCTACCACCAGCTGCTGGTCTGGGACATCGTCGGCACCCCGGTGATCAGCACCCTCACCAAGGCCGCCGAGAAGGCGCTCAACCCGGTGATCGGCAAGAGCTTCGTGGTGTACGCCTCCAAGCCGCACCGGGACGGCAAGTGACCGCGGCCGTCCCCGACGCGCTGCTGCTCGACGGCGTCCTCGACGCCGAGCAGGCCGCCGCCACCGTCCGGTCGATCCTCGCCGACCAGCAGGCCGACGGCGCGATCCCGTGGTTCCACGGCGGGCACCTCGACCCGTGGGACCACACCGAGGCCGCGATGGCCCTCGACACCGCCGGCGAGCACGCCGCCGCCGAGGCCGCCTACCGCTGGCTGGTCGACCACCAGAACCCCGACGGCTCCTGGTACGCCGGCTACTCCTACGGCCACGGCGGCCCCGACGGCGAGGTCACCAACGCCGCCAAGGAGACCAACTTCTGCGCGTACGTCGCCGTCGGCGCCTGGCACCACCACCTGGCCACCGGCGACGACGCCTTCCTGGAGTGGATCTGGCCCACCGTCCGCCGCGCGCTCGACTTCACCGTCGGCCTGCGGCTGCCCGGCGGCCCGATCGCCTGGCGCCAGGACGAGGACGGCACCGCCCCCGACGAGGCGCTGCTCACCGGCTCCTCCTCGATCCTGCACGCCCTGCGGTGCGGCCTCGCCATCGCCGACCACCTCGAAGAGCCCCAGCCCGACTGGGAGTTGGCCGCCGGACGGCTGCGCCACGCGATCGCCCACCACCCGGAGCGGTTCCTCGACAAGGACCGCTACTCGATGGACTGGTACTACCCGGTGCTCGGCACCGCCCTGCGCGGCACCGAGGCCGAGCGGCGGATCGCCCGCGACTGGGACCGCTTCGTCGTCCCCGGCCTCGGCGTGCGCTGCGTCAGCGACCGGCCCTGGGTCACCGGCGGCGAGAGCGCCGAACTCGCCCTCGCCCTCTGGGCGGTGGGCCAGTCCGACCGCGCCGTCGAGATCCTCCGCTGGATCCAGCACCTGCGGCACACCGACGGCTCCTACTGGACGGGCTACGTCTTCGAGGACGACGCGATCTGGCCCGAGGAGCGCACCACATGGACGGCCGGCGCCCTGCTGCTCGCCGTCGCCGCCCTCGGCGGCGACCACGCCACAGTGGCCGTCTTCGGCGGTGACGGCCTGCCCGCCGGACTGGTCGTCAACGACTGCTGCTGAGAAACCCCGCACACGCCGAAGGGGCGGTACCCGGCCGGGTACCGCCCCTTCGGCGTGGAATCGCCCCGTCAGCCGCGCTGGATGCCGGAGGTGTCGGCCAGCAGGCCGTGCGAACCGTCCGGCAGCTGCGCCACCAGCGCCGCGCCGCGCTGCTCGACCGCCAGGTACCAGGTGCCCGGGACGAGCTCGCCGACCGGCGGGCCCGCCGGGTTGTCCTTGTTCGCCAGCTGGCGGACGGCCGGCACCGCGAACCAGAACGGCTGGAACGGCGCGGCGTCGTGCGCCGGCTGCGGGGCGGGCTGGGCCGCCCCCGGGTAGCCGTAGCCGCCGGCCTGCTGCTCCGCGCCGAAGCCCGGGGTCGGCACCGCACCCGGCTGCCCGGCCTGCGGGTAGCCGTACTGGCCGGGCTGGCCCGCGCCCTGCGGGAAGGCCTGGTACGCCTGCGGCGCCGGAGCGGCCGGCTTGTCCGACAGCAGCGGGCCCTGCAGGGCCGGCACCAGCGGGCCCGCGGCCGCGGCACCGGCCAGCACCAGCGCGGCCAGCAGGCCGAGCCAGGCACCGAAGCCGTGGCTCACGCCCTCACCGCCGCCACCGATCGCCCACAGCGCCGACCACAGCGTCGCGACCGACAGCGCGGTGCCCCACTGGTCCAGGCGCAGCCCGAGGACCTGCCGGGTGGCCGAGGCCTCGCCCTGCAGGCGGTGCACCAGGATCAGCGCCGCCGCGACGATGCCGAGCAGGAACGCCGACGGCAGGATCGGGAAGAGCGAGGCCTTCCACGCGTTCTGGCTGTCCGAGTTGCACCGGCCGGCGATGCAGAACTCGACCGTCAGGTAGGGCAGGAAGGACGCGATGAAGAGCAGTACGGCCGCACCTGCGACGGCGGCGTCTCCCCGCGTGAGAGCGCGCAGATTCACTAACGTTCCCCTCGTTGGTGTGTCGTGGACTGCGTGTCGGGGCGGTCGGCTGACCGGTACGGGACGTCCCCGGACTGCTAGAGCCTAGGGCCCGGGTCGTCCGCTGTGCACAGCGCCCCGGGGAAACCCCCGATTTCGTTGCCAAATCGCCGTGACTCCAGGTCAGCGCACGACCGGCGGACGGGCCGGTGCGGCCCCGCCGGCCGTGCGCGCCGTCACGAGCCCTGGGCCAGGAAGGCGGTCACGGCCTCCGCGATCCCCTCGGCGGCCTTCTGCCGCCACTGCGGGTCCGTCATGTGCTGGGCGTCCGCGGCGTTGCGCATGTTCCCGCACTCGATGAACACCTTGGGCACCCGCGACAGGTTGAGGCCGCCCAGGTCCGTGCGGGTGTCCAGGCCGTCCTTGCCGATGTAGTCGGCGTACGGCTGGCCGGTCGCCCGCTTGAAGGCGTCCCGCAGCTCCAGGCCCAGCCGGTGCGAGGGGTCGACGATCGCCGAGGTGTCGGCCGCGCCCGCGGTGACCTTCCCCGGCATGATCACGTGGAAGCCGTGGGCACCGGACGGGGCGCCGTCGGCGTGCACGGACACCGCCGCGTCCGCCTTCGCCTGGTTGCCGATCCGGGCCCGCTCGTCGATGCACGGCCCGAACGGCCGGTCGCCGTCCTGGGTGAGCACCACGTTCGCGCCGCGCTGCCGCAGGATCTCCCGCGCCCGGTGCACCACGTCCAGCGTGTACGAGGCCTCGCTGTAGCCCGCGTTGGTCGCCGTGCCGGTGGTGTCGCACTCCTTGCGGGCGTTGCCGATGTCCACCTGCTTGTTGATCTCGGTGGTGTGCTTGGTGTTGCCCGGGTTGTGCCCCGGGTCCAGCAGCACCGTGCGGCCGTTCAGCGGCCCCGAACCGGTCGGCGCCGATCCGCTCGGCGCGGGCCCGCCCGCCGCCGGGCCGGAGGACGCCGGAGCGGGCTCCGGCGAGGAGGGCTCCGGCGCCGCGGCCGTACCGGCCGGGGTGGCGGCGGACGAGGCCGCCGGGCGGGAGCCGTCCGCCAGCGCCTGCCAGCCGAACCAGCCGCCCGCGCAGAGCGCGGGCACCGTGCAGACGAGCACGGCGATGCCGAGGCGGCGGGCGCGGCGGGGGCGCTCCGGGTACTTGGGGTCGCTGGTGGTGCCGGTCACGGGTGGTTCAGATCCTGTCCCAGGTGCGCTCGGTCAGACCGTAGGTCTTCGCGATGGCGTTCCATTTCGCCACGAAGTCCTTCTTGGACTGCGTGGCCTGCGGATTGAGGTCGTTGGCGCGCTTCTTGTCGGCCGTGTTCGGGGCGGAGCTGCCCGAGCAGCCCTGGCTCGCCACCGTCCGGGCCCAGGCCGCGTACGCCCGGTCGATGTCGCCCGAGGTCTGCCAGGCGGTCTTCAGGGTCTGCGCGGCCTCCGCGCCGCCCGGCAGGGCGCCGAGGTCCAGCTTGCCGAGGTCGGCGACCAGCTGGTCGCGCTGGGTGGCGCCGTCGTCGAAGACCTGGGCGGCGCTCGCGATCTCCGACTTGTCCGGGCAGCTGGTCACCTTCGCGACCGCGCTGCCGATCGGGGCCTTCGCGTTCTCGCCGCGGGCCAGCAGCCCGTCCAGCGCCTTCGCCTGCCCCTCCGCGCCGGCCCCGGCGCTCGCGCTGCCGCTCGGCCATCCGGCCGCCGACCCGCCCGCTGCCCCGGACGGCGCCGCACCACCGGCCCCGCC
>NZ_BAAALD010000131.1:0-17064 GCF_039528095.1 Kitasatospora arboriphila | reverse complement strand
GCGAGCCCTTGAAGGCCCGGCCGATCGGCGAACGGGCGGCGCTGACGATGACGGCCTCGGGCATGCGGGCCACTCCACTTCGTTTCGGGGGTACGGGGACGGGACGGTGCCGGGTCATGCGGTGTGGTCGTAGAAGCCGCGGCCGCTCTTCTCGCCGAGCAGGCCGGCGTCGACCATGCGCAGCAGCAGTGGCGGCGGGCTGTACAGGGGCTCCTTGAACTCCTCGTACATCGCCTCGGCGGCGGCCTGGACGGGGACGGGGCCGACCAGGTCGGCCAGGCGCAGCGGGCCCATCGGGTGGGCGCAGCCGAGCACCATGCCGCTGTCGATGTCGTCGGCCGAGGCGAGGCCGGACTCCATCATCCGGACGGCCGACAGCAGGTAGGGGATCAGCAGGGCGTTCACCACGAAGCCGGCGCGGTCGCGGGCCCGGACGACGGTCTTGCCGAGCAGGTCGGTGGCGAAGTGTTCGGCCTGCCGGAGCGTGTCGTCCGAGGTGAGCAGGGAGGGGACGAGTTCGACGAGCCGGAGCACCGGTACGGGGTTGAAGAAGTGGATGCCGATCACCCGCTCGGGGCGGCGGGTGGCGGTGCCGAGCTTCATGATCGGGATGGAGGAGGTGTTGGAGGCGAGGACGGCGTCCGGTGCCTCCACGACGCGGTCCAGTACGGCGAAGAGTTCGGTCTTGAGGGCTTCGTCCTCGGCCACGGCCTCGACGACCAGCTGCCGGTCGGCGAATTCCTCGATGCGGGTGGTGAAGGTGAGCCGCGCGAGGGCGGTTTCGGCGTCCGTTCCGTCGAGCCGGCCGCGGGTGACCGCGCGCTGCATCGATGCGGCGATCCGCTGCCGGCCGCGGTCGGCGGCCTCGGGGCTGTGCTCGGCGATCAGCACGTCGAGGCCCGCGCGGGCGCAGACCTCCGCGATTCCCGCCCCCATGAGGCCGCAGCCGACGACGCCGATCCGACTTGTTCCCATGCCGTTCCTCTCGAGATCGTGCCGCGCCGTTGCCCGGGTGGCATCCGGCGGGTGGCTCGGTCCCGCGACCGTATGGCACTTGGTGCCGTCACGTAAAGGTACTCAGTGCCAAAGCGCTCACGTTTTGCACCCAGTTGCACAAGTGGCCCCCGGCGGTCTACAAAGGGCGCACGACGACCCCGCCCTGGAGGCCCCGGATGACCGCCTACCCCCGCCTGCTGAGCCCGCTCGACCTGGGCTTCACCACGCTGCCCAACCGGGTGGTCATGGGCTCGATGCACGTCGGCCTGGAGGAGGCGCCCGACGGCTTCGAGCGGATGGCCGCCTTCTACGCGGAGCGCGCCCGCGGCGGCGTCGGCCTGATCGTCACCGGCGGCATCGCCCCCAACGAGGCCGGCCGCCCGTGGGAGGGCGGCGCCATGCTGGCCACCGAGGAGGAGGCCGCCCGGCACCGGGTGGTCACCGACGCGGTGCACGCCGCCGGCGGCCGGATCGCCATGCAGATCCTGCACTTCGGCCGGTACGCCTACCACCAGGACCTGGTCGCGCCCAGCCCGCTCAAGGCGCCGATCAGCCCCTTCACCCCGAACGAGCTCACCGACGAGCAGGTCGAGCAGACGATCGAGGACTTCGCCCGCTGCGCCGAGCTCGCCCGCGCGGCCGGGTACGACGGCGTCGAGATCATGGGCTCCGAGGGCTACCTGATCAACGAGTTCATCGCCGCCCCCACCAACCACCGCACCGACCGCTGGGGCGGCTCCTACGAGAACCGGATGCGCTTCCCGGTCGAGATCGTCCGCCGGGTCCGCGAGCGGGTCGGCGAGGACTTCATCCTGGTCTACCGGCTCTCCATGCTCGACCTCGTCCCCGGCGGCTCGACCCTCGCCGAGGTGGTGCAGCTCGCCAAGGCGGTCGAGGCGGCCGGCGCGACCATCATCAACACCGGCATCGGCTGGCACGAGGCCCGCATCCCCACCATCGCCACCTCGGTGCCGCGCGGCGCCTTCACCTGGGTGACCCGCAAGGTGATGGGCTCGGTCGGCATCCCGCTGGTCACCAGCAACCGGATCAACACCCCCGAGCTGGCCGAGCAGATCCTCGCCGACGGCCACGCCGACCTGGTCTCGATGGCCCGGCCGCTGCTCGCCGACCCCGACTTCGTCGCCAAGGCCGCCGTCGGCACCCCCGAGGCCGTCAACACCTGCATCGGCTGCAACCAGGCCTGCCTGGACCACACCTTCAGCCTCAAGATCACCTCCTGCCTGGTCAACCCGCGGGCCTGCCACGAGACCGAGCTCGTCCTCTCCCCCACCAAGCTGCGCAAGCGGATCGGCGTGGTCGGCGCCGGCCCGGCCGGCCTCGCCTTCGCGGTCTCCGCCGCCGAACGCGGCCACGCCGTCACCCTCTACGACGCGGCCGACACCGTCGGCGGGCAGCTCAACGTCGCCCGCAAGGTTCCCGGCAAGCAGGAGTTCGACGAGACCGTCCGCTACTACCGCCACCAGCTGGACGCCCGCGGGGTCGAGCTGCGCCTGGGCACCACGGCGACCGCCGGGGCGCTGGCCGCCGAGGGCTACGACGAGGTCGTCCTCGCCACCGGCGTCACCCCGCGCGTCCCGGACATCGAGGGCGTCGACCACCCGAGCGTCGTCGGCTACCTGGACGTGCTCCGCGACGGGGCGCCGGTCGGCGAGCGGGTCGCGATCCTCGGCGCCGGCGGCATCGGCTTCGACGTCGCCGAGTTCCTCACCGACCCGGGCGAGCAGGCCGCCCACAACGCCGACGTCTTCTTCGCCCAGTGGGGCGTGGACACCGACCACACCACTCCGGGCGGCCTCGCCGAGCCGGTGCGCAGCGCCTCCCCGCGCCGCGTCCACCTGCTGCAGCGCAAGACCGGCAAGGTCGGCGCCGGCCTCGGCAAGACCACCGGCTGGATCCACCGCACCGAGCTCAAGCACCGCGGTGTCACCACCGTCGCCGGCGCCACCTACAAGCTGATCGACGACCGGGGCCTGCACTTCGAACTCGACGGCGAGCCGCAGCTGCTGCCGGTCGACACCGTGGTGCTGTGCACCGGTCAGGAGCCGCGCCGCGACCTGCACGAGGAGCTGCGCGCGCTCGGCATCGAGGCGCACCTGATCGGCGGGGCCGACGTCGCGGCCGAGCTCGACGCCAAGCGCGCCATCGACCAGGGCACCCGCCTCGCCGCGGCGCTCTGACGGACGACGGGGACGCGGACAGGGCCGGGAACGGGGTCAGGGCGCGAGCGGGCTGAACGTGTGCAGCTCGCCGTGCCCGTCCTCGACGACGCCGTAGGAGGACTCGGGCACCTCGTGCCAGGCGCCCTCCAGGTCGCCGAGCGGCTCGGAGACCACGACCCGCGTCCCGTCCGCCACCTCCTGCAGCGCCTCGATCTCCGGGTGGAGGGTGCGCAGGGTGCGGACGTCGGTGCTGAAGAAGAGCGAGCGGGAGTGGCGCTCGGTGGAGTAGCGGAAGGCCCACAGCCGGTGGCCGTCGGAGACCGCGACCGTCATCTGCAGCGGGTCGGGGACGCCGTGGCGCTGCGCGACCGCCTCGATCGTGCCGATCATCCGCTCGACGGCGCGCGGAGCGTCGTCCTGCAGCCCGAAGGTCAGCGCCACGTAGAACATCAGCTCCGAGTCGGTGGACCCCTCGATGAACGGGTACAGCGTCGGGTCCACGGTGAGCGCCAGGTCGCGCTTGAGCTCCGGGAAACCGCTGATCGCACCGTTGTGCATCCACAGCCAGCGGCCGTACCGGAAGGGGTGGCAGTTGCTCTGCTGCACGGCCGTGCCGGTGGAGGCCCGGATGTGCGCCAGGAAGAGCGGCGAGCGGACGCAGCGGGAGAGTTCGAGCAGGTTGCGGTCGCTCCAGGCCGGTCCGGTGGCGTGGAAGATCGCGGGCTCGGCACCGTCGGTGCCGCCGCCGATGTCCGGGTACCAGCCGACGCCGCAGCCGTCGCCGTTGGTGGTCTCGACGCCCATCCGGGCGTGGCGGCTCTGGTCGATCAGGGAGTGCCGGGGCTTGTAGAGCAGCTCCGCCAGCGCGATCGGCGACCCGGAGTAGGCCAGCCATCTGCACATGTCCTCACCGTCCCCTCGCGGGCGCACCGGGCGGCCGGGCGGACCGGCCGCGGACCCGTCACCCGCCTTCCACGGTAGGCGGGGCCGGACGGACGGACCCCCCGGACGGCGGACCGGAATGCAGGGTGAGGACCTCGTCGGTGCCGGTCACCGCCAGCAGCCGGCGCAGCTGGTCCGGCACGTTCTCCAGCTGCAGGGTGCTGCCCCGGTCGCGGGCCTGCCGATCGGCGTCCAGCAGCACGTTGAGGCCGCTGGAGTCGCAGAACGCGACCGCCGCGAGGTCGACCCGGACGGCCGGCGGCGCACTGCGCGAGGCCCACGGCTGCCGCAGCGCGTCGGCCAGCCGCGGCGCGGTCTCGCGGTCGATCGTGCCCGCGACGCGCACCAGCGGGCCGCCCGCCTGGGCCAGCACGACGACCGTGAGGTGGGACGGTGTCCGGACCATCTCGGAACGCTCCCTTCGCCCCCGCCACACTCCACGGTAGGCCGCGCCGGCGGACCGGGCCGTGCGGCAACCGTCGGCCGCGGCCGTCGTGCGGGCCGTCGTGCGGAGCGGGAGCTGTCAGGGGCCGTCGATCAGCCGCTGCAGCGCCGGGGCGCAGAGGTCGGCGAGCCGCTCGGGAGCGGTCTGCTCACCGGCGCCGCCGTCCCGGTGGATGCTCAGCGTGGCACCCAGGCCGAGCAGCTGTCCGAGGATCAGCTCGGCGCGCAACTCGGCGTCCGGGCCGTCCAGCCGGTCCGTGAGGCGGCGGGTCGCCTGGTCCCGGAACCGGACCCTGATCACCGTCCGCTCGTCGGCCATGCCGAGCGAGAGGACGACCCGCAGCAGCGGGTCGGTGTGGCGCTCCCGCCGGACGCGGACCAGCGTGAGCACCATGTGGCGGCCCAGCCGCTCCAGCGGGGCGTCGAGCAGTTCGTCGAGGTCCGCGGAGAAGTCCGCGGTCTGTGCGAAGAGCTCCTCCTTGCTGCCGAAGAGTTTGACGATCAGCGAGGCGCTGACCTCGGCCTCGGCGGCGATGCCGCGCAGCGTGACCTGCGCGTACGGCTGGAGGGCGAAGGCCCTGCGGGCGGCGCGCAGGATCGCCTGCCGTCCGCCACCGGTGATGGGGTCGGTGGTGTGGTCGGTCATGCCCGGCCCTCCCCGACCGCCGCGGACTCCCGGCCTGCGGCGGCCGGCCCGTCCGCCGCACCGATGGCCGCCGGGCGCTGCCGGCCGGGCAGGGCGAGCGTGACCAGCAGCGCCAGCACGGCGGCCGCGGCGGCGACCAGGAAGACGACCAGGTAGGCGTGGAGGGTCGGGGCGGTGCGTCCGCCGACCCGGAAGGTCAGGTTGGCGAGGACGGCGGCGACCACGGCGCTGCAGACGGCCTGGCCGAGCGAGCGCATCAGGGTGTTGAGGCCGTTCGCCGCTCCCGTCTCGGAGGCCGGCACCGCCCGGATCACCAGGGCGGGCAGCGCGCTGTAGGCGATGGCGGTGCCGGCGGAGACGACCGTCGCCCCGGCGATGATCATCCACAGCTGGTGGCTGGTGAAGAACCGGACGACGTAGCCGACCGCCATCACGCCCGCCGCCACCGCCAGGGTCACCTTCGGTCCGAAGGCGGCGGAGATCCGCGCCGAGACCGGCGAGAGCGCCACCATCGTGAGGCCGCCGGGCAGCAGGCACAGGCCGCTGACCACGATGGACGCGCCCAGTCCGTACCCGGTGCTCTTCGGCTCCTGCACCATCTGTGCGGTGACCAGCGAGTTCGCGTAGAAGGCGAAGCCGATCAGCAGGGCGGCGACGTTGGCGAGCAGCACCGCGGGGCGGGCCGAGACCCGCACGTCCACCATCGGGCTGGGGTGACGCAGTTCGTGGCGCAGCCAGAGCGGGGCCAGCACGACGGCCACGGTGACCAGGCCGAGGGTACGGCCGGAGGTCCAGCCCCACTGGGTGCCCTGGGTGACCGCCAGCAGCAGCGCCACCAGCACGGCGGAGAGGCCGAGCGCGCCCAGCACGTCGAAGCGGCCGGCGGTGCGCACCGGGGACTCGGGGACCCGCCACAGCACCAGGGCCATGTCCAGCAGGCCCAGACCGGCGGACACCCAGAACATGGTGTGCCAGTCCGCGTGCTCGACGACCAGTGCGGCGGCCGGCAGGCCGACGGCGGCGCCGATGCCGAGCGTGGAGCTCATCAGTGCGACGGACGGGAGCACCCGGGCGGGCGGCAGTTCGTCGCGCATGATGCTGATGCCCAGCGGCACCACGGCCAGCGCCGCGCCCTGCAGGGCGCGGCCCGCGATGAGGACGCCGATGTGGGAGCTCACCGCGCACAGCGCCGAACCGAGCACGAGCACGCCGAGCGAGGCGAGCAGGACGCGGCGCTTGCCGTACATGTCGCCGATCCGGCCGAGCAGCGGGGTGCAGACCGCGCCGGTGAGGAGGGTGACGGTGACCAGCCAGCTCGCGGCGGTCGGGGTGCTGCCGGTCAGCTGCGGGACGTGCGGGAGCAGCGGCACCACCAGCGTCTGCATGACGGCGACGACCACGCCGCAGAAGGCGAGGATGCCGACGAGGTACGGAGGTGCGGATGGCTCGGTGCCGGGTGGCCCGGTCTCGGTCATGGTGCTCCCTGATCGACAGCCGGGGACTGGTGTACACGTGTTCACCCCAGGGTAAACGTCTGTGCACCCGGGCGGGTGAGCGGGGTACGGGTGGGGCCGGATCGCGGCCTGCGAGAGCGGCGGCCGCTGGCACCTCGCGACCGGCAACGGCTACTTCGGCGGCCTGCAGTTCGACCGGACCGCCTGGCAGGCCAACGACGGGACGGCGTTCGCACCGTGCGCCGACCTGGCCACCCGCGAGCAGCAGATCGCCGTCGCCGAACGGCTGGCGGCGCGCCGGGGGCTGCGGCCGTGGCCGGTCTGCGGCAGCCGCGGGGCAGCACCGGCCGTTGCACCGGAGGCGGAGGCGCCCGCACCGGCCGCGGCTGCGCCGGCCGCCGGACCGGAGGCCGTGCAGGCCGAACCGGAGCCGCAGTGGACGGTCCAGGAGGGCGAGGACCTGGCCGGCATCGCCGAGGCCCAGGGGGTCTCCGGCGGCTGGCAGGCCCTGCACGAGCTGAACCGCGACCTCATCGGCGGCGACCCGGACCTCGTCGTCCCCGGCCAGGTCCTCCGGCTCCCCGCGTAGGCCGTGCCTGCACAGGTCGTCCCTGCACAGGCCGTCGCCGCAAGCCCGTTCCCCACACAGGCCGTCCCTGCACAGGCCCCCGGGGGATCCTGGGGATCCGTCGGACGTCAGGCCGAGGCCTGGTAGGCGGTCATCCGCTCGAACAGGCCGCGCGGGGCGTCGGCGGCGAAGCAGAGGTCGAGGTTGTCGGCGGACTCCGCGGCGGCCGCCTCGCTCCGTGGGAAGAGCTCGCGCTCGTAGGCGGCGAGCGCGGCCTCGGTGTCGCCCGGGTGGGCGACGATCGCGGCGGCGAGCTCCGCACCGTCCAGCATGGCGAGGTTGGCGCCCTCGCCGGCGAAGGGCGACATCAGGTGGGCGGCGTCACCGAGCAGGGTGACGCCGGGGGTCCGCGGCCAGCGGTGCCCGATCGGCAGGGCGTGGATCGGCCGTGGCACGAGGGCTCCCTCGGCGTCGGCGATCAGTGCCCGGAGCCGCTCGTCCCAGCCGTCGAAGTGTGCGAGGACCCCGGCGCGGGCGGCACCGGCGTCGGTGAAGTCGATGCCGCCCGCCCAGTCCTCGGGGACCCGCAGGGCGGCGTAGCCGTGTACGGTGCCGTCGTTCTCGAGGTGGGTGAGCAGGCCGCGGTCCTCGCCGAGCGCGAACATCATGCCGCGCCCGGTGAGGCCGAGCGTCGCGGCGTGGGCGGCGGAGGTCGCGGGCAGGTCCGTCTCGACGAAGGAGATGCCGGTGTAGGCGGGGACGGCCGCCGAGACCAGTGGCCGGATCCGCGACCACGCGCCGTCCGCGCCGACCAGCAGGTCGGTGGTGAGGACGCCGCCGTCGGCGAGCCGGACTTCGTGCCGCCCGTCGCCGAGCGGCCGGGCGCCGGTCACCTTGGCGCCCCAGCGGACGGTGCCGGCGGGCAGCGAGTCGAGCAGGATGCGGCGCAGCTCGTTGCGGTTGACCTCGGGCCGGCCGCCCTCGTCGCCCTCGTCGTCGGCCATCAGGACGCTGCCGTGCCGGTCGACGATGCGCATCGCCTGGCCGCCGGGGTGGACGATCGCGAGGAACTCCTCGTACAGGCCGGCGGCGCGCAGCGCGACCTGGGCCGAGTCCTCGTGCAGGTCGAGCATGCCGCCCTGGTGGCGGGCGGTCGGCGAGGCGTCCAGGTCGAGGACGATCGCGTCGATGCCGTGGACGTGCAGCACCCGGGCGAGGGTCAGGCCGCCGAGTCCGGCGCCGACGACGGTGATCGGGTGGTGGGTGGTGGTGGTCATGGCGGAACTCCTGACAGGGGTGCGGGCGGAGGCGGCGACGGGGCGGGCGCGGCGGTTCAGCGCGGGGTGTGCAGCACGCCGTTGAGCAGGACGCGGAAGCCCCAGGCGAGCCGCGCCTCGCCGGGGCCGGCGAGCAGGTCGGCGCCGAGGGCGGCGAGCTGCGGGCGGGTGTCCGCGGTGGCGCCGCGCACGGCGGCGGCGAGTGCGTCCCAGTCCTCGGCGCGGGTGCCGTCCCCGCTCGCGGCGCCGGCCCGCGGGGCGTGTTCGGCGGCGGTGGCGGTGGCGAACTGCAGCAGCAGGTCCAGCGCCCAGGACGCCCGGTCGCCGGGGACACCGCCCTCGGCGAGCAGGGCGAGCACCGCCTCCACCAGGTCGAGGTAGCGCTCGCCGGAGGGGCGGGCCACCAGCGCCGACTGGGCGAGGCCGGGGTGCGCGAAGAGCAGGTCGGTGTACGAGGTGAGGACCGCGACCAGGCGGTCCTGCCAGTCCCCGGGCGTGGTGACGGGGGTGAGGTCGACGGAGCCGAGCAGGTCGTCGAGGACGGCGGCGTGCAGCTCGGCGGTGTTGCGGACGTAGACGTACAGCGAGGCGGGGCCGGTGTCGAGCTCCTGCGCCAGGCGGCGCATGGTGACCCGCTGGAGGCCCTCGGATCGCATCAGCTCCACGGCCGTGGCGACGATCCCGGAGCGGCTCAGCGCGGGCTTGGCGGGTCGTTCGCGGCGGCTGCGCGGGGCGTCGGGGTGTGCGGTCATGCCTCCACCGTAACGAACATGTTCGTAACAAACAAGCTCGTGACGAACATGTTCGTCCTGGCCCGGCGACGGGCCGCCGCGTTCCACCGCCCCGGCGGCGCCCCCGGACTACGATCGGGCCATGGTCGCTCGCACGCCCGCCCGGGCGGACTCGCTGCTCTCGCTCTGGTCCAAGGACTCCGTGCTGTCGATCGCCTCGACCGGCTCGGCCCTCTCCATCGGGTCCGTCGGCTCGGTGCTCTCGGTCGGCTCGGTCGGCAGCGCGCTGTCCGCCGGTTCCATCGGCTCGGCCCTCTCGCTGGTCTCGGTCGGCTCCTGGCTGAGCACCGGCTCGCTGCTCTCCGCACGCTCCTGCTGGTCGGTGCTCTCCTGGCGCTCCTCCCGCGGGGTGATGGCCGCCGGCGCCGTCGCGGCGGTCGCCGCCGCGGCAGTGCTCGCCGGCCGCCGAACCAGCCGGCCCTGAACCGCCCGACCCCGAACCGGCCGGCCCCGAACCGGCCGGCCCCGAACCGGCCGGCCCCGAACCGGCCGCCGCGACAGGGTCGGGTACGGCCTCGGGGACGGCCCCGGGGGGCGCCGGGGTGACGGACCGGCAGGCCGGTACGACCTCGACGCGCCGATGCGGGAGGTTCAGGCGCTCGTCGGCGACCGACGGCACGGCCCGGGCGCCCGTGCGGGCGCCGACGGAGTGTCAGCAGTGTGTCAAAGGTCGGCTGCTCTCCCTGCCAGGGTGGGCGATTGCCCTGGTCGGGCCGTGGCCCGAGACTCTAGGGACGTCGGCGGGCCGCCAGGTCCGGCCGACGCTCCGGGGGGCCACCGTGCCGGCGACACGCGTCGACGGCCGGCTGGGGCGTGCGCCCAGGCGACCCGGGCACCGTGACTCCGCCGGCCGACCCCCACCGAGGTGACGATGACCGCCCTGTCCCTGAGCAAGCCCAGGCGGGTGCGCCTGCTGCCGCTGGTCGCACTGATCTTCTTCAGCGTCTCGGGCGGCGCGTACGGCATCGAGGAGCTGTTCTCCACCTCGGGACCGGGCATCGCCCTGCTGCTGATCGTGGTGACCCCGCTGATCTACAGCGTGCCGCACGCCCTGGTCTGCGCCGAACTCGGCACCGCGATACCGGTCGAGGGCGGCTACTACCACTGGGTCAAGCGCGGCCTCGGCAGGTTCTGGGGCTTCCAACAGGGCCTGCTGCAGTGGATCTGCAGCTTTGTCGACATGGCGCTGTACCCGGTGCTCTTCACCAGCTACCTGCAGAGCGTCGCGGGCTTCGTCGCCCCGGGCAAGCACGTGCTCTTCCGGCTCGGCCACTTCCAGTTCGACCTGAACTGGTTCATCTGCCTCGCGGTGATCACCGCCTTCACCCTGCTCAACCTGCTCGGGGCCGGCTGGGTCGGCGAGTCCTCGGTGGCCTTCGCCGCCATCTGCCTGACACCCATGCTGATCCTCACCGTCGTCGGCGCGGCCCGCCTGTTCGGCGACGGCACCGACCCGGTGGCCGCCGTCACCGCCACCACCGACCGGTCCGCCTGGACGGCCTTCGGCGCCGGCCTGTTCATCGTGATGTGGAACTACTCCGGCTGGGACAGCGTGTCCAACGTCGCCGGGGAGATGGAGAATCCGCGCAAGCACCTGCCCAAGGCGCTGGCGGTCTCGGTGCTGCTCATCATGGTCGGCTACCTGCTGCCGTCGATCGCCGCCCTCGCCACCGGCACCGACGGGGACGCCGGCTGGAAGAGCTGGGAGGCCGGGTCGTTCTCCGCGGTGGCCCGCGAACTCGCCGGCCCCTGGCTGCAGTTGGCGGTGACCGTGGGCGGCATGTTCGCCGCCGTCGCGATGTTCTCCGCCCTGTTGGCCTCCAACTCCCGACTGCCGCTGGTCCTCGCCCAGGACGGCTACTTCCCGCAGTGGGTGGCCAAGGAGAGCAAGCGCCACCGGGCCCCCGTCGTCTCCATCGTCGGCTCCGCCGCCGTCTACGCACTGTTCTGCCTGAGCAGCTTCGCCAACCTGGTGATCTTCGACGTCTTCCTCACCAACATCGGCATCCTGCTGGAGGTCGCCGCGCTGATCGCCCTGCGCATCCGCGAACCCGGACTCGAGCGCCCGTACCGCATCCCCGGCGGGGCGTTCGGCATCGCCGGCATCGTGGTCTGCCTGCTCGGCATCTCGGTGTGGGCCGCCTGGCAGCAGTACCTGGAGAGCGGCACCCAGGCGGTGACCTACGGCGTGGTCGTCGTCGGCGGCTCGGTCCTGCTCTACCCGCCGCTCGCCAGGCTCCGGGACCGCCGGCTGCGGCTCGCCGGGACGGACCTCCCGGCCGAGGCCGCGGGCGCGTCCTCGGCCGCCTGACGACCGGCCGGCTCCCCCACTGCCCGCCCGCCGCGGCCCGACCCGGGCGGCGGCGGCCCGCCTGCCCGGACGACGGACCGTCACCCGGGAGACGCCACGCATGAGTACCCCAGCATCGCCGCCCGAAGCGGAGCGGACCGGCGCGCCGCCCGTCCGGATCGGTGCCCTCGTCCCGCTGACCCGGCCCGGCTGGGTCGAGGCGGGCCGGCACCTGCTCGCCGGACTCGACCTGGCCGCCCGCGAGGCCAACGGCTCCGGCGGGATCGCCGGAAGGCCGCTCGAACTGCTCGTCCGGGACACCGCGGCCGACCCGCAGCGGGCCACGGCGGCCGTGGACGAACTGGACCGCCTGGGCGTGGCCGCCCTCGTGGGCGAGTACCACAGCGTCGTCGCCCGCGCCGCCGCGGCCAGGGCCGACGCGCTCGGCCTGCCGTTCCTCTGCTCGTCGGCCGTCCTCGACGCGCTCACCGATCGGCCGACCGAGGTGGTCGCCCGCCTCGCCCCGGCCCAGTCCCACGGCTGGCGGACCTACGCGGACTTCCTCCTCGGCGCGGGCCACCGCAGCATCGCCGTCGCGGCCGAGCCGAGCGTCTACTGGGCGACCGGGACGGGCATCCTGCGGGACCGTCTCGCCGCGCGCGGGGCGACCGTCGCCGAGTGCGACATGCGGGCGCTCTCCCCCGCCGACCTGTGCGAGGAGCTCGCCGACCGGCGGACGACCGCCCTCCTGCTGCTGGTCGGGTACCCGGAGCCGGCGGTGCCGATCGTCCGGGCCGTCCGCCGCGACCCGCGCCTCGCCGGGGTCCTCGTCGGCGCTCCCGCCGGGCAGCCGGAGTTCCCCGCATGGGCGGCGCTGCTGGGCGAGGACGGCGCCGGGATCCCGTTCCTGCGCTACCTGCCCGAACGGCTCGGCCCGCTCGGCACCCGGGTCGGGGCGGCCCTCCGCGAACGGCTGGGCGAGGCCCCCTCCTTCGTCGCCTTCGAGGGCTACGACACGATCGCCGTCCTGACCGAGGTGCTGCGCACCCGCGGCACCGAACGGACCGGCGTCTCCGGGGCCTGGCCGCACGTCGCGGTCGAGGGCACCCGCGGAACGATCCGGTTCTCCCGGGTGCCGGGCATCGGCGTACGGCAGTGGGCCTGGCCGCCGGTCCAGGTCGTCGACCGGGATCCTGCGGCCCCCGACCGCTTCCGCGTCCTTCACTCCGGCTGAGGGCTCCCGGCCCCGGCGGGACGGGCACCGCGGCCGCGCAGACGGCGGGCCGTCTCCGTCAGACCGAAGCCGTCGGCCCACTCCAGTGCCGTCCGGCCCCTCGTCCGGGCCTCGATGTCGGCCCCGGCGTCCAGCAGCAGGTCGAGGGCGGCCGGGTGGCCGGCCCGGCCCGCCGTCGCGGCCAGGACGAGGGGCAGGTGGCCGAGCCCGTTCCGGGCATCGGGGTGGACGCCGGCCGCCAGCAGCACCCGGACGACGGCGGTGTGCCCGGACGCGGCCGCCAGGCAGAGCGGGGTCGTCTCGCGGTACTCGCCGATCGGCTGCTCCGGGTCGGCCCCGGCCGCCACCAGCCGGGCCACCTCGGCGGCGCGGCCCCGGCGTACGGCCTCCTCCAACGGGATCGGCGCGGCCAGGCGGACGTCCGCGTACAGGGCGCCGTAGTGGGCGGTGAGCAGGTCCGCACAGTGATCGGCGTGCAGGTGCGAGATCCAGATCGCGTCCAACTCGTCCAGCCGGGCGTGGCGTTGCAACGGGCCGAGCGTCCCGCTGCCCGCGTCCACCCACACCTGCCCGCCCCCGCAGGACACCAGGTAGCCGGAACACGGGTTGTCCGCGGCCGGATACGGGGGCGCGGAGCCCAGCACCGTGAGGCGGAGAAGGTCGTTTCCCATCCCGGGAGCCTAGAACACGCGGTCCACCGGATCCGAGCCGATTCCGGGCGCGCAGCCCCCGCCCCGGCGGGCCGCAAAACCTGTGGAACCTCAGGCGGTGAGCGGTGAGGATCGGCCGATGACCACTGATCCTTCTGCTCCTTCTGTAGCCGAGGCCGCCGCCGCGGACCGCGAAGCACTGCGGACCGTCCTCGGCCGTCCGCTCCCCCACGACTGGCCGGACGGGGCCTGGGCCGCGGGCCGCCGCGTCACCGTCGTCGGCGACGAGGCGTTCGAGGGGCCGTGGCAGCGGGAGTTCCGCGGGACGATCGACGGCTTCGCCGCGCCGCAGCCGATCGAGCACCGCCGCGCCCGCCCCGGCGACCTGGCGTACTGGATCGCCTTCGACGAGCCCGAGTACGACGTCGACGGGGACGGCCCGTACCGCAAGGCCCTGATCTGGGAGCACCACCTGCGCCCCGATCCCGAGCCGGCGGAGGGCTGACGGGCGGTCACGGCCCGGTGCGGCCGGCGGCCGGTACGATGCACGCCGGACGACCGGGGGGAGCCGCGGTGTACTGGGTCGGGCTGGCGTTGTGCGTGTTGTTCGGCGGTGAACTGGGGGCGGTGGCCGCGGGCATCGCGGACACCAGCGTTCCGCTGATCGTGATCAGCGCGAACCTGGCGCCGTGGACGGCGATGCTCGGATTCGCGCTGCTGCTCGCGGGCCGCCGGCGGCGGCAGGAGGCCGTGGCGGGCCCGGTGCGGACGGAGGCCGCGATGGCCCGGATCGAGTCGTCCCGGGCGGTCGGCGAGGGCCCGGAGATCCCGCTGCAGCTGGATCTGACGGTGGCACCGACGGGCCGTTCCGCGTACCGGGCGCACGCCACGGCCGTGGTGAACCTGATGGACCTGGAGGACTACCGGGCCGGCCGGACGGTGGTCGTGGACCACGATCCGGAGCGGCCGTGGGACGTGCGGGTGCGCCGGCGGTCCGGCGCGGAGTTCGCCGGCCGGATCGCCCTCGCCAAGATCGACACCGCACCGGTGGAGACCCGCCGCAGCGCCCCCGCCCGCACCCGCGAAGCGGGCGGCATCCGGCTCGGCCTGCTGGCGGCCCTCGCCGGGGCGCTGCTCTCACTGGTGCCGTTCCACGGCTTCTACGGCTGACGGCTGACGGCATCCGGCGGGACCTCCGCGGGCGTCAGGTGCGCAGGTCGAAGACGCCGTAGGAGAAGCCCTCGGCGCGGATGCGGGAGCCCTCGACGGTGACCCGGTCGACCTCCAGGGGGCGGGCGCCGGACGGGGCGACGCCGGGGGCGAGGGAGGCTTCGGCGGGATCGCGGCGCGGGTTGACGACCACCAGGTGGGTGCCGCCGCGGAGGTAGACGAACGGGTAGCCGCTGTGCAGGACTTCGACTCCGGCGCCGGCGCCCAGGGCGGGGTGTGCGCGGCGCAGCGCGACCAGCCGCCGGACGCGGTGGAGCAGCGAGTCCGGGTCGGCGAGGGCGGCGGCCACGGTGGGGCGGTCCTCGGCCGGGTCGATCGGCAGGTAGAGGCGGTCGGCGGGGGCGGTGGAGAAGCCGGCGTTGGGGCCGTCGTCCCACTGCATGGGGGTGCGGGAGCCCTGGCGGACCTGGCCGTCGTCGAGTTGGGCGCCCTCCTTGTCGGGGGTGCCGGGCACGTACCGCATACCGATCTCGTCGCCGTAGTAGATGGTCGGCAGGGTGGGCCAGGTGAGTTGGAAGGCGAAGGCGGGGGCGGTCATGTCGCGGGTGCGGGTGCCGCAGGCGAGCCGGGAGAAGTCGTGGTTGGCGGTCGGCAGGGCGACGTGGCCGGAACCGGCGACGGCGGCGGACGCGGACTGCCAGGCGGCGAGGAAGGGCTCCATGCTGCCGCCGCCCTCGGGGGCGAAGTAGCAGGGGGCGGTGCCCCAGTCGGCGCGGTGGCTGCCCTGGGCGTTGCCCCAGAGGGAGCGGAGCGCGTCGCCGACGAAGTGCAGGAAGAAGTCGGCGTGGAAGCCGGCCGGGACGGAGACCGCGGGGTCTCCCCATTCGGCGACGAGGGCGCAGTCGGGGTAGGTGGTGTCGATCCACTCGCGCATCTCGGTCCAGAGCTTGCCGGTCTCGGCGAGCCCGGGGTCGTCCTTGACCAGGGAGAAGGCCATGTCGACGCGGAAGCCGGCGATGCCGCGGTCGAACCAGTACGCCATGATCTCGCGCAGCGCGGCCCGGTTGGCCTGCGGGCCGGGGGCGTCGACGCCCAGCCGCCAGGGTTCGTCGGGGTGGGGGCGGGCGTAGCCGAAGTTGAGGGCGGGCTGCACGGGATAGAAGTTGGCGAGGTAGTAGCCGTCGCGGGCGCCGGGGGCGGGGATCCAGTGCGAGACGGGGGCGCCGATCCGGTCGGACCAGATGTAGCGGTCGTCGTCGGGGTCTGCGGCGGAGGCGGTGAACCAGGGGTGCCGGTGGGAGGTGTGACCGGCCACCAGGTCGAGCATGATGCGGATGCCGCGCCGGCGGGCCTCGGCGACGAGCCGGACGAGGTCGTCGTTGGTGCCGTAGCGCGGGGCGACGGTGAGGTAGTCGGCGACGTCGTAGCCGGCGTCCCCGAAGGGCGAGGTGAAGCAGGGGCTGAACCAGACCACGTCGACGCCGAGCCGTTCCAGGTGGTCGAGGCGGCTCAGCACACCGGGGAAGTCCCCGATGCCGTCGCCGTCGGAGTCGGCGAAGGTCTGCGGATAGATCTGGTAGATCACGGCGTCGGCGAGCCAGGCCGGGGTGCGGCGGCCGGGCGGGGCGGGGACGGGCCGGTGCGGCGGTGTCGGCTGGGTCATCGGAGGCGGTTCTCCTTCGGCGACGGCGAACAGGGGCCTTCAGGGCATGCTGCCAGGCCCCTACCCCCCGGGCCCGTCGTGGACGCGGCCGGGTCGGGTCGCCGGTGCCGAATCGGACACGCGACCCGCCGCCGGGTGGGCCGGGCCGGACGGGCCGGACGGGCCGAGGACGGCGGGTCGCGTGTCGAACGAGGATGTCAGGTGAGGGTGGTGCGGTCGGCCCTCGCGTGGACGGTGAGCCCGTCGCCGTCCACCGAGACGCTGCTCGCGGCCAGGCCGATCGGCAGCTCCGGCAGGGTGCGGTCGCGCTGCTGGAAGACCGCGGCGAAGCGGGTGTCGGCCGGGTCGAGCGGTCGGCCGGCCAGGGTCGCGGTCGCCGGGACGACGGTCACGGTGTGTCCGGTGAGCCGGACGTCGGCGGTGACCTCCAGCGGCAGGCCGAGGACGCTGCGGGCGAGGTGCAGCCAGCCGTGGTCGGCGGTGACGGTGGAGTCCGGGCCGAGTGCGGTGGCCAGTGCGTCGAACGGGACGGTGAACCGTGCCTCGGCGCCGGCCGCCGTGTAGTGGCCGGACCGGTCCGAGACGTCCCGCAGGTCGACCCGGGCGGCCACCGGCAGTCCGGCGGCGGTGTGCGCGTCGGCCCGGACGGTGACGGCCGGGAAGGCGCCGCGGGCCGCCTCCAGCAGGAACGGGAAGCCCTCGACGGTCACCTCCGGCGTGCCGACGACGGCCTGCGGCCGGTCGGCGACGCGGAGGGCG
>NZ_BAAALD010000130.1:0-17199 GCF_039528095.1 Kitasatospora arboriphila | reverse complement strand
GGGCCCGGTCGGTCGGCGGCGCCGCCCCCTACCTGGGCCTGTTCGCCCGGGCCGACGGTGCCGGCCGGGGGCGGCGGGGGCCGGGACGCGTCCGGGCGGTGTGGCGGCGCGGGCGCGGCGCAGGCCGAGCGCCCGGGCGGCCGAGGCGGCCCGGCGGACCGTCGGTCCGTGCCACCAGCTGGTGCGGGCGGCCTGGCCGTGCGGGTCGGCGGGACGGCCGCCGAGGTGCCGGGCCGGGTAGAGCCCGAAGACGGCGGTGAACAGCCGGTGCGCGTCCGCCTCGTCGGCGTCGGCGAAGCGCCGGGCCAGCAGCTCGGCCTGCGGGTACGCGCCGGTGAGCGCGTGGGCCGTGAGCTGCCCCGCCCCGCCCATGCGCCCGTCCGCCACGCCGCCGGCCGCCCCGCGGGCGCCGGTCGCGTACTCGTGCTGCTCCATGTCGGAGCCCAGCCTAGACGGTGCCCGGGGCCGGACGGCACGCCTCCGCCGGCCGGTCGGGCAACCGTCGCTACGGGCGGGTAACCTCCCCTTCCGCCGCTGCCCGGCGTCCCCTAAGGTCCTCGCATGCCGAACCTGCCCGACGTCGTGCGGTGGTCGATACCCGCCTTCGTGCTGCTCACCGTCGTGGCATCCTGATCGTCTTCGACCGGCCGAGAGCCCGGAGGGCACCCCCGCATGACCGTCTCCGCACGACTGCGCGCCGCGCGCGGCCTCGTCACCGCCTTCGCCGCCACCTCGGCGGCCCACCTGGGGGCGATCGCCACCGGCGCGACCGTGCTGCAGAACGCCACCAAGCCGGCCCTGATGCCGCTGCTGGCCGCGCACAGCCTGGCCTCCGCGGAGCGGGCACCCAAGCTGCTGGCGCCGGCCCTGCTGGCGAGCGGCGCGGGCGACGTGCTGCTGCAGCTGGGCGGGGACACCGCCTTCCTGGCCGGGATGGGCTCCTTCGCGGCGGCGCACGTCGCGTACGTGACGATGTTCGCCGGGCAGGGCGCGTTCACGGACCGGCGGCGGACCCTGCTGGTGGCCGCGGGCTACGCGGCGGCCTGGGCGGCGATGATCTCCCAGCTCTGGCCGGACCTCGGCGGGCTGCAGATCCCGGTGGCGGTGTACAGCCTGCTGCTGGCGTCCACCGCGGTCTCCTCGGCCGGGCTGGGGCTCGCGACCGGGATCGGCGGCGGCCTCTTCCTGCTGTCGGACAGCCTGATCGCCGTCCGGCTGGCCGGCTGGAAGCTGCTGCCCGGCCACAACGTGCTGGTGATGGCGACCTACATCGCCGCGCAGTACCTGCTGGCGCGCGGTGCGCTGCGGGCCGAGGAGGCCCGGGCGGAGCCGCAGGCCGCCGACGGAGCCGACGCGGCGCGACTCGGCGCCCCGGCCTGATCGGACGGGGCGCCGGGCGGGCGGGCACCGGCCGGCATCAGGACTGCTGGGCGCGGCGCCGCAGCAGCCAGTGGCCGCCGAGGCCGGCGGCGACCAGCGCCCCGCCGGTGGCCAGCTCCCGGGGACTCGTCCCGGTGACCGAGCCGCCGACGCCGGTGGCCACGCTGCCGTGCGGCTCGGGCGCCGCGGTGCCGTGGCCGGCCGGGGTCAGCGGGGCCAGCACGCCGACGGTGCCGGTGAACGCGTCGCCGTTGGGGCACTTGCCGTCGACGCCCCAGGAGGCGGGCTTCTCGGTGACCTGCTCGGTGAGGGTGAGCTCGGTCGCCGAGAGCAGCGCGATGCTGCCGGTGTAGGTGCCGTTCGGGCCCGCGGTCAGCGTGACGGTGCCGCCGGTGAACGCCTTCGAGCTGGCGGTGATGGTCTTCGTCGTGCTGCCCGGGCAGACCACGTTGACGGTGACCTTCTCGCCGGGGGCGGCCTGCGCCGGAGTGACCTTGGCCGGTTCGGGCCCCTTCGCGGGCACGGCGGGCGTGGCGTGCGCGGTCGGCGCGGCGAGGGCGAGCAGGGCGGTCGTGCCGAGGACGGCGGCGGCGGTACGCGGGATGCGCATGCCGGACCTCCAGGTTCTCGGATGCGGCCGGGGGCGGGGTCGCCCCGTGGTCGGTCGGCTGCACCCGGTCATGCCCGACGCTAGGCAGCACCGCCCCGCGCGGCCACCGCACGCGACCGTTCGGGTCCGCACCGTCACCGCGGGTGGACCGCCGCCTCAGACCTCCAGGTCGACCACGACCGGGGCGTGGTCCGAGGTGCCCTTGCCCTTGCGGGCCTCGCGGTCGACGTAGCTGTCGGTGACGGCGTCGGCGAAGGCCTTGTTCGCCAGCGTCAGGTCGATCCGCATGCCGCGGTTCTTCGGGAAGGCGAGCTGGCGGTAGTCCCAGTAGGTGTACGGGCGGTCGTACTTGAGCGGGCGGGGCACGACGTCCTGCAGGCCGGCCTCGTGGAGGGCGGCGAGCGCGGCCCGCTCGGGCTCGGTGACGTGGGTCAGGCCGGCGAAGGCCGCCGGGTCGAAGACGTCCTCGTCGCTCGGGGCGATGTTGAAGTCGCCGAGCACCGCGAACGGGCGCTCGCCGGCCGCGTCCTCCAGGACGGACTGCCGCAGCGTCTCCAGCCAGGCCAGCTTGTAGCGGTAGTGCGCGTGGTCGACCTCGCGGCCGTTCGGCACGTACACCGACCAGACCCGGACGGGGCCGCAGGTGGCGCCGATCGCGCGCGGCTCGACCTCGGGCAGCAGCGCGTCGTCCGCCTGGTAGCCGGGCTGCTCGGGCAGACCGCGGACGACGTCCTCCAGGCCCAGCTTGGACAGCACCGCGACGCCGTTCCAGCGGCCGCTGCCGTGCGCGGCGGTCTCGTAGCCGAGCGCCCGGACCTCCTCGTGGGGGAAGGCGTCCGCGGCGCACTTGAGCTCCTGCAGGCAGAGCACGTCGGGGGCGGCGCTCTCCAGCCACTCCAGGAGCTTGGGCAGCCGTGCGGTGACGGAGTTGATGTTCCAGGTGGCGATGCGGACGGTCACGGCGGGCGGCCTCCCCGGTGGTACGGGCTCGATGTCGACACGGTGCGTACGGCCGTTCGGGCGGCGCGCGCGAACGGGGCGGGCGCCCGACGGACGCCCACCCCGAACATACCGCCCGGCACCGACAACCCCGGGCCGTCAGCGGGCGGGCCGCACCACCGCCGCCGAGCCGCCGCCGCGGCGCACCGGCTCCGCGGCCGCCCGCCAGCGGCCGTCCGGCAACCGCTCCACGCCGGTCGCGGCACCGATCTCCGGGGAGGCCGCCAGCACCTGGCCGAGCGCCTCCAGGCCGGCCCGCTCCGGCAGGGCCAGGAAGCCCGCCTCGGCGGCGGTGGTGGCGGCGTTGCGCTGGCTGGCCCGCGGGGCGGCGATCGCCTGTTCCAGGGTCAGCCCGCGGTCGATCCGGCCGAGCAGCACCTGCAGCACGGTCGTGATGATGGTGGCCCCGCCGGGCGAACCCGCGGCGAACAGCGGCCGCCCGTCGCGCAGCACGATCGTCGGCGAGATCGAGGAGCGCGGCCGCTTGCCGGGCCCGGGCAGGTTGGGGTCGGGCACGCCCGGGGCGACCGGGGTGAAGGAGAAGTCGGTCAGCTCGTTGTTGAGCAGGAAGCCCCGGCCGGGCACGGTGATCCCGCTGCCGCCGGTCTGCTCGATGGTGAGGGTGTAGGAGACGACGTTGCCCCACCGGTCGGCGACGGTCAGGTGGGTGGTGCTCGGGCCCTCGTACGCCTCGGTGGCGGCGGGTCCCGCGGAGCCGCAGGCGGCCGGGTGGTACGGGTCGCCGGGGGCGAGCGGGCTGGTCAGCGCCCGGCCCGGGTCGAGCAGGCAGGCCCGGGCGGCGGCGAAGGCCGGCGAGAGCAGCCGGTCGGTGGGGACGGGCTGCGCGGCGGGGTCGCCGACCCAGCGGTTGCGGTCGGCGAAGGCGATCCGGGACGCCTCCAGGAAGCGGTGGTAGTACTGGGTGGCGTCCAGGTGGGCCAGGTCCGAGTGGGACAGGATGCCGAGCGCCTCGCCGACGGTGGTGCCGCCGCTGGAGGACGGGGCGATGGAGTACACCTCGGTGCCGCGGTAGGCCACCCTGGTCGGCTTCTGCTCCAGCACCCGGTAGGCGGCGAGGTCGGTGCGGTCGACCTTGCCGGGGCGGGCGGTGCGGCCGGAGGCCGGGTCGACCGGCGGGTGCTGCAGCGTGTTCACCACGTCGGCGCCGATCGGGCCGCGGTAGAGCGCCGCGGTGCCGTCCCGGCCGAGCTGGCGGTAGGTGGCGGCGAGGTCGGGGTTGCGGAGCGTCGAGCCGACCACCGGGAGCGCGCCGCCGGGCAGGAAGAGCGCCCGGGTGGCCGGGAAGTCGCGGAACCGGGCCTCGTTGGCGGCGGTCTGGTCGCGGAAGGTCTGGTCGACGGTGAAGCCGCGGTCGGCGATCCGCTCGGCCGGGCGCAGCACCTCGGCGAGCGGGCGGGTGCCCCACAGCTTCAGGGCCTTCTCCCAGGTGGCGGCGGTGCCGGGGACGCCGACCGACAGGCCGCTGGTGACGGCGTCGGCGAACGGCAGCGGTTTGCCGTCGGTGTCCAGGAAGAGCGAGGTGTCGGCGGTGCGGGAGGCGGTCTCCCGGCCGTCCAGGGTGGAGACCCGGCCGGTGCGGGCGTCGTAGACGAGGGAGCCGCCGCCGCCGCCGATGCCGGCCGAGTAGGGCTCGGTCACGCCGAGGGCGGCGGCGGTGGCGACCGCGGCGTCCACCGCGTTGCCGCCGCGGCGCAGCACCTCGATGCCGGCGGCGGTGGCGTCGGCGTCGACGCTGGCGACGGCGCCGCCCCGGCCGACGGCCTCCGGCGCCTTCGGCGGGGCCTGCGCGGGGGCCGCCCCGGCGGGGGCGACGGCGCCGAGGACCAGGCAGCCGGCGAGGGCGATCGGCGGGGCGATTCGGGCCAGAGCTCTCATGCGGGCCTCCTGAGGCAGCGTCAGCTATCCGTTCTGCCACAGGTGCGGTGGACAGGACAACAGCGCCTCAGGCCACTACCCGTCAGTAGTTTCGTTATCGCTCCGATACCGTCCGACCCGTTACTGACATCACGTCCAACAAGCTACCGTCCGGTGAACCAGCTCGGTCCTGCACCCCCACCCCCACCCCGCAGACCGGTCCCTTGGAGTGCCCCCATGCCTGCACTGCCTGCACGCGCACGCCGGAGAGCCGCCGCCCTCGCGCTGGCCACCGCCCTGCTGACCGCCGCCCCGATCGGCCTCGCGCCGCTCGCCTCCCCCGCCCTCGCCGCAGCGAGCGCCTCACCGGTGCTCCGCTTCACCGACATCCCCGGCGAGGGCGGCACCGTCCTCAAGGGCAACGTCTACGAGCCCGGCGACGGCGCCGACCACCACCCGCTGCTCGTCCTGCCGTCCAGTTGGAGCCTCAACGACCTCGAGTACCTCGCCCAGGCGCGCGCCTTCGCCGCCCAGGGGTACGTCGTCGTCTCCTACACCCCGCGCGGCTTCTGGGGCTCCGGCGGCGAGATCGAGGTGGCCGGGCCGCCCGACGTCGCCGACGTCTCCCGGGTCGTCGACTGGGCGCTCGCCCACACCACCGCCGACCCGCAGCGGATCGGCACGGCCGGCATCTCCTACGGCGCCGGGATCAGCCTGCTCGGTGCCGCCTTCGACCCCCGGATCCGCACCGTCGCCGCCCTCAGCGGCTGGGCCGACCTCGCCGACTCGCTGTTCAGCGACGAGACCCAGCACCTGCAGTCCGCCGGGCTGCTCGCCGTCGCCGGGTACCTCACCGGCCGCCCGGGCGACGAACTGCGGACCACCCTCACCCGCTACTTCGGCAGCGACTGGGAGAACGAGCCGGCGATCCGCGCCTGGGCCGCGCAGCGCTCCGCCGCCACCTACGTCGACCGGCTCAACGGCAACGGCACCGCCGTGATGCTCGCCAACGCCTGGGGCGACTCGATCTTCCCGCCGAACCAGCTCACCGACTTCTACGAGCGGCTCACCGGGCCCAAGCGCCTCGAACTGCGGCCCGGCGACCACGCCACCGCCGAGGCCACCGGCCTGGCCGGCCTGCCCAACGACGTCTGGACGGACACCCGGGCCTGGCTCGACCACCACCTCAAGGGCGTCGACAACGGCATCGACCGGCAGCCGCCCGTCCACATCAGGCCCCAACTCCAGGACGGCTACGAGGACTACCCCGACTGGCGGTCCGTCACCGGCTCCACCAGGACGCTGAACCTCGGCGGCCGCGACTGGCTCGGCACCGGCCCGCTCTCCGCCGGCCCCGCCCGCACCGGCTGGACCACGCCGATCTCCACCGCCCTCGACTCCGGTGCGGACGGCGGGGTGATCTTCCTGTCCAACCTGGCCGAACAGTTCCTCAAGGTGCCGCCCACGGTCTCGGTGCCGCTGCTCCCCCGGCCGGTCGCGGCCGTCTGGCAGTCCGAGGCGTACGGCTCCGCGCAGCGGGTCCGCGGGTCGGTGCGGCTGCACCTCGGGGTGACCCCCTCGGCCGGGCAGGGCAGCCTGGTCGCCTACCTGTACGACGTGGACGCCCTCGGCACCGGCCGCCTGGTCGCCCACGCGCCGTACACCTTCCTCGGCCGCACCCCCGGCGAGCGGTTCACCGCCGACGTCCGGATGCAGGCCACCGCCTACGACGTCCCGGCCGGCCACCGCCTCGCCCTGGTCGTGGACGGCGTCGACCCGCTCTACATCACCCACAACCCGCCCCTCGCCACCCTCACCTTCGGCTCCCCGGCCGACGACCCGTCCTGGGTCTCGGTGCCCTTGAAGTAGGGGGAACCTGTAGGGGCAGCACCCCAGGGGCATGGGGAACTTCGCCGTACAAACCAGGGCCCGGCCCGAAACCGTCGCGATGCCCGATCCCGGACTGCGCAGTTCCCCGCGCCCCTGGTGGTGCCCTCCGCAGGTGCCCGCGCCCCGGGTCGTGCCCTTCCTCCGTCAGGAGAACCGCTTCCGCCGTTTGACGGTGCGGAAGCGGCGGGCTACCTGGCGGGCCAGGTCGGCGGCGCCGACGAGGCCGGCCTCGTTGCCGAGGGCGGCGTGCACGATGCCGGCCTCGGGCCGGAACCCGCGGCCGGTCAGGGTGCGTTTGAAGGCGTCCTGGGCCGGGCCGAGCAGCAGGTCGCCGGCCTCGGAGACGCCGCCGCCGATGACGAACCGTCCGGGGTCCAGGGCGGCGGCCAGGTTGGCGATGCCCACGCCCAGCCAGTGGCCGACCTCGTAGAGGAGTTCCACGGCGACGGCGTCGCCCTCCCGGGCGGCCTCGGTGACCAGCGGGCCGGTGATGCCCTCGGCGGTGCCGCCGGCCCGGGCGAGCAGCGGCTGGACGACGGGCGACTCCTCGGCGACGAGCCCCCGCGCCTCGCGGACCAGCGCGTTGCCGGAGGAGTACTGCTCCCAGCAGCCGCGGTTGCCGCACGGGCAGCGGTGCCCGCCGGGCACCACCTGCATGTGGCCGAACTCGCCCGCCAGGCCGTACTTGCCGCGGTCGACGAAGCCGTCCCGGACGACCGCGCCGCCGATGCCGGTGCCCAGGGTGATCATCACCATGTGGTCCTCGCCGCGGCCGGCGCCGAACCGCCACTCGGCCCAGGCGGCCGCGTTGGCGTCGTTCTCCACCACGACAGGGAAGCGCAGCCGCTCGCTGAGCGCCTCCTGCAGCGGCTCGTTGCGCCAGTTGAGGTGGGGGGCGAAGAGCACCTTGGAGCGGTCGGCGTCCACCCAGCCGGCCGCGCCGACGCCGACGGCGTGCACGTCGTGCTTGTCGGCGAGTTGCAGCACCAGGTCGACGATGACGTCCTCGACGACCGCGGGGCTCTTGCTCTTGTGCGGGGTCTCGGTGCGGACGCGGTCCAGCACTCGGCCCTCGCCGTCGACCACGCCCGCCACCACCTTGGTGCCGCCGATGTCCACGCCGACGGTGGGCAGCCGCAGGACGCCGGGCGGCAGGGCGCGCCGGCGGCGGTCGGCGCTGCGCGGCCCGAGGCCGAACAGGGTGGGCAGGACGGCCGGCCGCTGGGCGCTGTGCGGGCTGGTCACGGGGGCGGTGGCTCCTTCGGGTCGGGCGGCGGGGGCGCCGGCGCTCTCTCCGCCATCCTCCCGCGTCCGACCGCGGCTGCGGGGTCCGGTCCGGGCACGGCCGCGACTGCCAGCGAATCCTCATCCGAATGACCGCAGGTGCTGCCCCGTTCGAGGGATTCGGTCAGGGGGCTGGCAAACTTGGCTGGGCCGCACGGGGGATTCACAAGGAAACGTGATGTTCCTCTCAGGTTCTGCGCAGTTTGGGGCGGAACCGAACCGCGGTTTCCATCTGTCTGATCACATCGGAACGTGCACGGGCGAGCGGGGGCCCGGGCTGCCAGCGACCCGGATACGAGAACCTGAATGCAACTGACCGGAACACCCTTCCTGATCGTCACGATCGTGCTCGTGCCGCTCTCCATCGCGGCGGCGCTGCTGCTCTGGGGCAGGGTGCGCGGGCCGAAGCCGGTCCAGGTGCTCTCCAGACTGGTGATGATCCTGGCCTGCCAGGTGACGGCGGTCACCATGGTGTTCGTCATGGTCAACAACGCCAACCTGATCTACGGCAACTGGGACGACCTGCTGGGCACCGGCAACCACGTCCGCTCCGTGCCGCAGGTGCAGGCCGACGGCCCCGCGCAGGACGCCAAGTCGGAGCCCAAGGTGCTGCAGCAGTTCAAGGGCGTGGACGACCCGATGGTGCCCAAGGACGTCCAGCGCACCGACCTCAAGGGCCGGCTGTCCGGCGTGGACGGTGAGGTGCTGGTCTGGCTGCCGCCGCAGTACCACGAGCCGGCGTACAAGGACAAGACCTTCCCGGTGGTGGAGCTGATCCCCGGTTTCCCCGGCTCCTCCAGCACCTGGTACGGCACCCTCAAGGTGTCCGAGCAGCTGAAGCCGCTGATGAAGGAGGGCAAGGTCGCGCCCTTCATCCTGGTGTCGCCGCGCACCCTGCTGCTCGGCCGCAACACCGACACCGGCTGCGCCGACGTGCCCGGCAAGGTGAACGCCGACACCTGGCTCGCCCGGGACGTGCCGAAGATGGTGCTCGACAACTTCCGCGCCGACACCTCGTCGGACCGCTGGGCGGTGGCCGGCTACTCGGCCGGCGGCCACTGCGCCGCCAAGCTCGCCCTGGAGCACCCGGACCGCTACCGGGCCGGGATCAGCCTCTCCGGCTACAACGACCCGGCCTCCGAGTCGGGCTCGCTGACCGCCAAGAACCCGCAGCTGCGCGAGGCCTCCAACCCGCTGAACATCCTCCGCAAGGCCGCCCAGCCGCCGAAGACCTCGCTGTACGTCAGCGGCAACAAGGGCGACGGCTACGAGGGCGGTCTGGCCCTCCAGCAGGCGGCGAAGGCGCCGACCAACGTGACCGTGGTGGAGACCACCGGCCCGCACGCGGTGGACGTGTGGAAGCCGCTGCTGCCGAAGGCCTTCACCTGGCTGACCGGCATCATCCCCGTCCAGCACTGACGCTCCGCCCGCTGACGCGGCGACACACGACGGGCCGCCCCTCCCTCCCGGGAGCGGGCGGCCCGTCGGCGTTCCGGGGCAGCGGCCGGAAGCGGCCGGCAACGGTCCGTCAGGCGAGTTCCAGCGCCAGGTAGAAGTCCACCCGGTCCTCCAGCCGGGAGAGGTCACGGCCGGTCAGCTCCTCGATCCGGCCGATCCGGTAGCGCAACGTGTTGACGTGCACGTGCAGCTGGGCCGCGCAGCGCGTCCAGGAGCCGTCGGAGCGCAGGAAGGCCTCCAGGGTGCGCACCAGGTCCGCCTGGTGCTCCAGGTCGTAGGCGATGACCTTGTCGAGCAGACGGCTGCGGAAGGCGCGGCGGACCTCGTCCGGCACGGCGGCGAGCAGCAGCACGTGCGAGGCGAGCTCCTCCGGTCCGGCCACGCAGACCCGGCCGACCCGGGCGGCGGCGATCCGGCGGGCGTGCCGGGCCTCCTCCAGGGCGCCGCGCAGGCCGTCGGCCTCGCTGGCCGGGGCGGAGACGCCGACGGTGATCCGGCCCTCGGAGCCGAGGCCGGCCTCCAGCGGGGCGAGCAGTTCGCGCAGCGCGTCCGCGGGGACGGCGGTGCCGGGGGCGGGCAGCACCACGACGGCGCCGCTGCCGGCGCCGGCGACCAGCGCCCGGTCGGTGGAGTCGGTGAGCGCCTCCTCCAGGACGGCGCGGACGGTGCCCTCGGGCAGGCCGGTGCCCTCGGCCGAGAGGATCAGCCAGGAGTCGGCCGTCTCGGGGCGGCCGCCCTCGTACTTGGCGGCCATCGTGGCGGAGGCCTGCAGCGCGCGGGAGATCTCCAGCGGGTCGGCGTCCTGGCGGAGCAGGGTGAGCACCTCGTCGGCGATCCGGCGGCGCAGCCGGCGGCCCTCGTCGCGGCGGGTGCGCTCGGCGGCGACCAGCCGGGCGAGGTTCTCGGCGAGCTGCTGGCGCTTGGCCGTCCACTCGGTGACGTCGCCGGCGACCACGAGCAGCCAGTCGGCGAGCGGGGCCTCGGCGCCGGGGTCGGCGGGGGCGGGCAGCAACGAGTAGGCGCCGACCGCGAGGCGGGCGCGGTGCGGGGGGCGGCGGCGCTGGCGCTGGGCGGCGAGGTGGGCGCGGACGAGCTGGTCGCGGTCCTCGGCGGAGAGCCGGTCGGCCGGTCCGGCGACCACCCGGCCGGTGGGGGCGATCACCCAGCAGTCCAGGTCGAGGTCGCCGCCGAGCAGGTCGAGCACGGCGTCCAGGCCGCCGCCGCCGGCCGCGGAGACCAGCAGCCGGTGCCGGTCGACCAGGGCGGCGAGGTCGGCGGCCCGGTCGGCGGAGACCTGGCGGCCGATGTACTCGGCGACGGCGCCGAAGGCGACGTCGTCGGGCACCACGAGCAGCGGCATCCGGTGCCGGCGGCAGGCCTCGACCAGGTCCTCGGGGACGGGTCCGACCTCGGCCTCGCCGGCGGCCAGGGCGACCGCCCCGCCGGCCGCGATGGTGCGGACGAACCGCTCGGAGTCGTCCGGGCCGGTGCGCCAGAGCATGCCGGTGAGCACCAGTTCGCCGCCGTGCAGGTAGCGGCCCGGGTCCTGGAGGTCGGTGGTCATCACACCGCTGACCTGCCGGTCGAGCTCTTCCTCGGCGGCGAGCAGCCGAAGCCGCGGGGCGCCGGGGGCGAGCAGGTCGCGGACACGCATCCGCAGACTCCTTCGTGCTGGAGGGTGGGGGTCGGGTGGATGTGGGGCCTCACAGTGTGCACCAGGTCCGCGGCCCTCGGCGGAACGTCCCGCGCGGCCGGCCGGTCACGGGCCCGTCGCCTCTCCGTCACGGCCGGATTACGGTCGTAGGTGGCGGTAGGGAAACCGCTGGACTGGGCAATTGTCAGCCTTAGAGGAACGTACAGGATGCCGGGCGGGACCGGCGCGCGGGCTTCATGCCATCGGTGACTGCCAGTGGGCCCCGTCACAGCGGTTCACTGGCCACACGCCACCGGAACAACCCGGTGACCGGAGCTCAACGCCGAGGCAACGAAGCGGTAGCAAGGTCCGAACACCGAGTTCGGGGCACTGTGCCCACTGTCCGGTTGGCGACGACTTGAGGAGACACCCGCATGGAGTTCCTTCGGCCCGCTACGTGGGACGAGGCGCTCGCGGCGAAGGCTGAGTACCCGACCGCGCTGCCCATCTCCGGGGGCACGGACGTCATGGTCGAGATGAACTTCGACGTGCACCGGCCATCCGCGATTCTCGACCTGAACCGCATCGGCGACCTCGCCACCTGGTCGATCGACGGCGACACCGTGAGACTGGGCGCCGCGGTTCCGTACAGCCGGATCATCGACGAGCTGTCCGGACCGCTGCCCGGCCTCGCGCTGGCGGCGCACACCGTCGGCTCGCCGCAGATCCGCAACCGGGGCTCCGTGGGCGGCAACCTCGGTGCCGCCTCGCCCGCCGGCGACTCGCACCCCGCACTGCTGGCGGCCGGCCGGGACGTCTTCGTGGAGGCGGCCTCGGTGCGCGGCACCCGGCTGATCCCGATCGACGACTTCTACACCGGCGTCAAGCGCAACAGCCTGGAGGCCGACGAGCTGATCCGCGCCGTGCACATCCCGGTGGCGGACGGCCCTCAGCAGTTCTCCAAGATCGGCACCCGCAACGCGATGGTGATCGCGGTCTGCGCGTTCGGTTTCGCGCTGCACCCGAAGAGCCGCACGGTCGGCACCGGCATCGGCTCGGCCGCCCCCACCCCGCGCCGCGCGGTGGAGGCCGAGGAGTACCTGCAGGGCGTGCTCGCCGAGCGCGGCCTGTGGGAGTCGGGCGACCTGCTGGGCGCCGAGGTGATCCAGCGGTTCGGCGAGCTGGTCCGCGCCGCCGCGTCCCCGATCGACGACGTCCGCGGCACCGCGGACTACCGGAAGCACGCGCTGGCCGTGATGGCCCGCCGCACGCTGACCTGGACCTGGAACGACTACAGCAAGCAGATCAGGAGCGCGGCATGAGGGTCACGTTCACCGCCAACGGCAAGCCCGTCGAGGCCGACGACGTCTGGGAGGGCGAGAGCCTCCTGTACGTGCTGCGCGAGCGGGTCGGCCTGCCGGGTTCGAAGAACGCGTGCGAGCAGGGCGAGTGCGGCTCCTGCACCGTCTACCTGGACGGCGTGCCGGTCTGTTCCTGTCTGGTCGCGGCCGGCCAGGTGCAGGACCGCGAGGTCCGCACCGTCGAGGGCCTGACCGAGGAGGGCGGCGAGCTGGGCCTCGTCCAGCAGGCCTTCGTCGACGCGGGCGCCGTGCAGTGCGGCTTCTGCACCCCCGGTCTGCTGGTGCAGACCGACGCGCTGCTGGCCCAGGACCCGCAGCCGAGCGACACCGACATCCGCGAGGCGCTGTCGGGCAACCTGTGCCGCTGCACCGGCTACGAGAAGATCATGGACGCGGTGCGGCTCGCCTCCGCCCGCACCTGCGCGAAGGCGGTCTCCGAATGAGCGGCACCCGCACCATCCAGGGCCAGAAGAACCTGCAGAACATCCACCAGGCGAGCAAGGACGGCATCGGCGGCTCCCCGCTGCGCCCGGACGGCACCCTGAAGGTCAAGGGCGAGTTCGCCTACTCCTCGGACATGTGGCACGAGGACATGCTGTGGGGCATGGCGCTGCGCTCGCCGCACCCCCGCGCCAACATCCTCTCGGTGGACGTCTCCGAGGCGCTCAAGGTGCCCGGCGTCTACGCGGTGCTGACCCACGACGACATCCCCGGCTCCAAGTACTACGGCCTGGAGATCCAGGACCAGCCGGCGCTCGCCATCGACAAGGTCCGCTACCACGGCGAGGCGATCGCCCTGGTCGCGGCGGACCACCCGGAGACGGCCCGCCGCGCGGTGAAGAAGATCAAGGTCGAGTACGAGGTGCTCACCCCGATCACCACCGAGGAGCAGTGCCTCGACCCGGAGACGTACGGCTACGTGCACGAGCCGCACGAGTACAAGTCGCACGGCTCCGGCAACATCTGCCACAGCCAGAAGCTGGTCTCCGGCGGCGGCGTGACCGACGAGATCCGCGCCATGGCGGACGTCATCGTCAAGGGCACCTACGAGGTCGGCATGCAGGACCAGGCCTTCCTCGGCCCGGAGTCCGGCCTCGCGGTGCCCGCCGAGGACGGCGGCGTCGACCTGTACATCGCCACCCAGTGGCTGCACGTGGACCGCCAGCAGATGGCGCCGGTGCTGGCCCTGCCGGAGGAGAAGGTCCGGCTCACGCTGGCCGGCGTCGGCGGTGCCTTCGGCGGCCGCGAGGACCTGTCGATGCAGATCCACGCCTGCCTGCTGGCCCTGCACACCGGCAAGCCCGTCAAGATCGTGTACTCCCGCGACGAGTCCTTCTTCGGCCACGTGCACCGCCACCCGGCGAAGATGACCTACGAGCACGGCGCCACCCGGGACGGCAAGCTGGTCTTCGCCGACTGCCGGATCGTGCTGGACGGCGGCGCGTACGCCTCGGCCTCCCCCGCGGTGGTCGGCAACGCCGCCTCGCTCGGCCACGGCCCGTACGTCATCCCGAACGTGCGGATGGAGGCGATCGCCCTCTACTCCAACAACCCGAGCTGCGGCGCGATGCGCGGCTTCGGCGCGGTGCAGGCCTGCTTCGGCTACGAGTCGCAGATGGACAAGCTGGCCGCCGAGCTGGGCATGGACCCGGTGGAGCTGCGCCAGATCAACGCCGTCACCCAGGGCGACTTCATGCCGACCGGCCAGGAGATCGACGCGCCCGCCCCCGTCGCCGAGCTGCTGCAGCGGGTCAAGGACATGCCGCTGCCGCCGCCGCTGGACCTGGAGAACCTGGACGTGCGCACCCTGCCCGGTGCACTGTCCAACACCTCGCACGGCGAGGGCATCGTCCGCGGCATCGGCTACTCGGTCGGCATCAAGAACGTCGGCTTCTCCGAGGGCTTCGACGACTACTCCACCGCCCGGGTCCGCCTGGAGGTCATCGGCGGCGAGCCGGTCGCCATGGTGCACACCGCGATGGCCGAGGTCGGCCAGGGCGGCGTCACCGTGCACGCCCAGATCGCCCGCACCGAGCTCGGCGTCGAGCAGGTCACCATCCACCCGGCCAACACCGAGGTCGGCTCGGCCGGCTCCACCTCCGCCTCCCGCCAGACCTACATGACCGGCGGTGCGGTGAAGCTGGCCGCCGAGGCGGTCAAGCAGGCGCTGATCGAGAAGGGCCGGCGCCGCTACGGCTGGGAGCACAAGGACATCACCCTGGTCGGCGGCAAGGTCGTCTCGGAGACCGGCGGCGTGCTCGTCCCCATGGTCGACCTGCTCGGCGACGAGGCGATCGACCTGACCCGCGAACACCACCACCGGCCGACCGTGCCGTTCGACAAGGAGACCGGCCAGGGCTTCGGCCACGTCCAGTACACCTTCTGCGCCAACCGCGCGGTGGTCGACGTGGACGTGGAGCTCGGCCTGGTCAAGGTGGTCGAGCTGACCGCGGCCCAGGACGTCGGCAAGGCGCTGAACCCGCTCTCGGTGATCGGCCAGATCCAGGGCGGCTGCACCCAGGCGCTCGGCCTCGCCGTGATGGAGGAGATCGTCGTCAAGGACGGCAAGGTGCGCAACGCCTCCTTCACCGACTACCTGATCCCCACCATCCTGGACACCCCGCCGATCCCGGTGGACATGCTGGAGCTCCCCGACCCGCACGCCCCGTACGGACTGCGCGGCGTCGGCGAGGCCCCCACCGTGTCGGCCACCCCCTCGATCGTCGCGGCGATCCGCAACGCCACCGGCCTCGCCCTCAACCGGGTGCCGGTCCGGCCGGAGCACCTCACCGGGACGCTCTAGCCACACCGCGCAGGACCTCCCCGGGGCGGCGACACGTCTTCCCCGCCGCCCCGGGGGCGCACCACAACTCCACACACCGGATGTGCTCCACCCGCTTCCCCACCCACGCCGGGGCCCGGCAGCGGCACGCACCACCCCATCCGGTACGCGGACCCCCGCGTACCTCCGTGAGTCGAACAGTCCCCCTGTGCCTACCTCCCACAGCCTGGCATTCAGGTCGGCTCGCCCACCCCAACCCCCTTTGAACCTTGGGAGTGGACATGACCCGGATCCCCACAGAGCCCGGTACCACTGAAGACAGACCTGCCACCGACGACGCCCTCACGCCGCCGGTCGTCACCCCGAAGAACCCGCTGGACGCGTACTTCAAGATCTCGGCGCGGGGTTCCACCCTCGCGACCGAGCTCCGGGGCGGCGTCACCACCTTCATGGCGATGGCCTACATCGTCCTGCTCAACCCGATCATCCTGAGCGGGGCGGACGTCAACGGCGTCAAGCTCGACCACTCCGCACTGACGACCGCGACCGCGCTCGCCGCCGCGGTGACCACGATCCTCATGGGCGTGGTCGGCAACGTGCCCCTGGCCCTCGCCGCCGGACTCAGCGTCTCCGGCGCCATCTCCGCACTCGTCGTGCCGCACACCACCTGGCCGCAGGCCTTCGGCCTGTGCGTGATCTACGGCCTGCTGATCGTCCTGCTGGTGGTCTCCGGACTCCGCGAGAAGATCATGAACGGCATTCCGCTGCCGCTCAAGCACGCCATCACCATCGGCATCGGCCTGTTCGTCGCCATCATCGGCCTCTACAAGGCCGGCTTCGTGCACACCGGCGGCCCCACCCCGCTCTCGCTCGGCCCCTTCGGCGAGCTGGCCGGCTGGCCCGTGCTGATCTTCGCGCTCACCCTGCTGACGATCTTCGTGCTGCTGGCCCGCAACGTCCGCGGCGCCATCCTGATCGGCATCGCCGGCGGCACCGTCCTCGCCATGATCGTCAACGCGGTCGCCGACCTGCCCGCCAAGACCTGGGCCAACTCCGCCCCGGTGTGGCCCGGCAGCCCGGTCGCCGCCCCGGACTTCAGCCTGTTCGGCCACGTCGACCTCTTCGGCGCCTTCACCGGCAAGGGCATGGGCGCGATCAGCGCCTCGGTCGCCGTCTTCACCCTGGTGCTGGCCGGCTTCTTCGACGCGATGGCCACCATCATCGGCGTCGGCACCGAGGCCGGGCTCGCCGACAAGAAGGGCCGGATGCCCGGCCTGTCCAAGGCGCTGTTCATCGACGGTGCCGGCGGCGCGGTCGGCGGTGTGGTCGGCGCCTCCGGCCAGACCGTCTTCGTGGAGTCCGCCACCGGCGTCGGCGACGGCGCCCGGACGGGCCTCGCCTCCACCGTGACCGGCCTGTTCTTCGCCGCGATGCTGTTCTTCTCGCCGATCGCCGGCATCGTCCCGGTCGAGGTCGCCGCCGCGGCCCTGGTCGTCATCGGCTCGATGATGATGAGCCAGGCCCGGCACATCGACTGGTCCGACCGCGAGGTCGCCATCCCGGCCTTCCTCACCTGCGTCCTGATGCCGTTCACCTACAGCATCACCGCCGGTGTCGCCGCGGGCGTCATCGCCTACACCGTGATCAAGGCCGGCACCGGCAAGTGGCGCGAGCCCGGCCCGCTGATGTGGATCCTCACCGCGGTCTTCGTCGTCTACTTCGCCCTCGACCCCGTCAAGGCGTGGCTCGGCGTGCACTGACCGCCCGGCCGCCGTGCGGGAGCCCCGCTCCCGCACGGCGGCCGACCCCGTTCCCCCGTTACCCTCGTGCTAAGGAGCACCCACCCATGCAGGACATCGCCGCGCAGCTCACCGCCTGGCACGCGTCCGGGCGCTCCTTCGCCGTGGCCACCGTCGTCGGCGTCTCC
>NZ_BAAALD010000129.1:0-17279 GCF_039528095.1 Kitasatospora arboriphila | reverse complement strand
TCCTGGATCAACAAGATCCAAGTGTCAGGGTGTCCACGTCGCGGGGCAAAGCTCAGAACCTTCGTTCGGCCATCAGGCGAACCGCCCGGTTCGGCAACGGCTTCTTAGCTTGGCGTTTAACCTCGACGGTCACTCGACCTGCTGATCTGCGGTTCTTCCCGGGACAGCGGAGACGGCCGTTCTCCACGCTTCGAGATGTCGAGTCACGAAGCACGAGAGAACGGCCGCTGCCCATGAGTCTTGCCGTCGATGCGCCCGCATGCCAGGCATTGGCCCTCTTGTCCCGCTTTCGGGTTGAGTTCTACGAATGCCTCTACGCCCGCTCGGACGCACTCTTCGAGCTCACCGACGCGGTGCTGTGCGCGGACGGACCGGTGAAGACCTTGGTCGAGCTGTCGCTCACCGCCGAGCACCGCCGCGGGCACGGCGCCCTGTACGCCGCACTCGACCGGGGCTGGCTAGAGCCGGCCCGACTGCGTCGCGCGCTGGCCTCGCTGCCGCTGTCGAAGGCAGCCGACGGCCGAATCGTGTTGGCCGTCGACGTGAGCAACTGGCTCCGCCCCGATGCTCCCACCAGCGACGACCGACTGTTTTGCCACGTCTACGGGCGCGGCGACCGCAAAACGGACCAGCTTGTTCCCGGCTGGCCGTACTCCTTCGTCGCCGCCCTGGAAACAGGCCGCACATCCTGGGTCGCACTGCTGGACGCCGTACGCCTCGGACCGGCCGACGACGCAACCGCTGTCACCGCCGCCCAACTGCACGATGTCGTCGAGCGGTTGACACAGGCCGGGCACTGGCAGCAGGGTGACCCGGAAATCCTGATCATGATGGACTCCGGCTACGACGTCGCCTATCTCTCCCACGCTCTCGCGAACCTTCCGGTCGTGCTGGTCGGACGCTTGCGCTCGGACCGCGTCATGCTCCGCGACGCGGGCCCCGCACGATCCACCCCGAGAGGCGGGCGCCCGCGTCGGCACGGCGGCGTCCTCACCTTCGCCAAGCCCGAGAGCTGGCACCGGCCCGAGGTCACCACGGCCACGGACACCACCCGCTACGGCAAAGCCGAGGCACTCGCGTGGGACCGCATGCACCCCAGGCTCACCCACCGCGGCCCCTGGCTGAACCACGCCAAGGAAGAACTACCGATCCTGCACGGGACGTTGATCCGTCTCGTGGTCGAGCGCCTGCCGGGCGACCGGGACCCGAAACCGGTCTGGCTGTGGTGCTCGGCAACCGCCGCCACACCGGCGGACGTGGACCGCTGGTGGCAGTCCTTCCTCCGCCGCTTCGACCTGGAACACACCTTCCGGCTGCTGAAGCAGACGCTCGGCTGGACCGCCCCGAAGATCCGCCACGCCGACAGCGCCGACCTGTGGACCTGGCTCATCATCGCCGCCCACACCCAACTCCGTCTCGCCCGGCCGCTGGCCGAGGACCTCCGCCGCCCCTGGGAGCGGCCCGCCGAGCCCCGCCGCCTCACCCCCGCCCGGGTGCGACGAGGGTTTCGCAACATCCGCCCGACCACCGCTCGCCCAGCGGCAGCACCGAAACCGACCAAACCCGGCCCGGGGCGACCTCCCGGCTCGAAGAACAAGCAGCGGGCCACACGTCACGACGTCGGAAAGACGGTCAAGCGCGCCGAGACGATCAAGGAACACCAAGCCCGACGAGGATAAATTCCAAGCTTAGCCCGACAAACCCGGCCTGCTGAGGTGAATTCAGTTGGAGAAGGGTACGCGCCACGACTGTGGCAGTCCTCGCGCGGAGGATTAGCACGGCCCGTCGCTCATCAGGGAGGTCCTCACATCCCGCAGCGAAGATCATCGGTGCTGCAGGATGTGAGGACCATCAGTTTCCAAAATGCGGACGAGGTGGCTCAGCACGTCCTGGATCAGGCGGGCGGACCGTCGAAGGAGGACCAGTCCGACCAGGCGTCGTCGGGATCGGTGCTCACCTTCCACGAGGACACCGAACCAGTATCGGTGCCGACCACGATCTGCGGACGGCCGTCCGTGAGAGTGGCCACGCCCACGCTACGGGCCGATCCTGGCAGACCGTTGAACTTCGTCCAATCGGCCCAGGCGGCGCTCGGTTCGGTGGTCAGCTTCCAGGTGGTCCACAGCTCGCCGCCGTCGGTCACGGCGAATATCTGCGGCCGATTGTCTGTGAGCGGGGCCGCGGCGAGCGAAACCACGTGACCGTGGAGGAAGTCGAACGGCTGCCAGCCGGTCCAGGCTGCATCCGGGTGCTCGCTGACCTTCCAGGTGGTGAACAGTCCGAGGTTGCTTCCTGCGAACAGCTGCGGTCGGCCGTCCGTGAGCCGCGCTGCTGTCATGCTGCGAACAGACATGTGATTCTCTTCCTTTCAATGTTCAGGCGGGCTTTCAGGCCCCGCCCTTCCGTCCCCGTTTCAAGGTTGGGATGGCCCGCACGACCCGCACCGGGCGTTGTGCGCTTGCTGGAACATCAGAGAGGCTGGCCGCCCTGTCGCGTCCGAAGGGAGAGCCCAAGCGCCCGCTTGCGATGGCCGACGCACCGCACTGTCTGTGGGAAGGCGGAGCGCACCTTGGCCCTGCTGATGGCGCGAAGGGCCTCCTGTCGGTCGTGCTGTGAAAGTCGCGGTCGGGTATGGCCGCAGTTACTGAGGCCAGCTCACTCCAGATATTTCATCAGCTACTCCCCCCTCTGGAAATCTTCTATATACGCGTGACAACTACTCGCCCCTGTCACAACGCTGGCGGCCTCGGCCCAGACATACAGCTCTATGGCGCCATCGTCCGGGAGGCCCTTCAGTCCGACGGCATGTGATTTCCCGTCCAGGAGGTCTGTGTCGTCACGGATGACACGAATATCGGTGTTTCGCAGTCGCAGATAGTTCGTGGCTGTACCGGAGGGAAGAGGATCCAGTGCAACCCAGTGGCCGGCACTTGGATCCCCTCGCCATAGGGACCACTCCCCGGAGGGGTTGTTGAACGGGTGCGGGACGAACTTGACTTCCGGCGACTTCGAGCCGATCTTGAGGTGCAGGGAAACTGTCGCGAAGTGCACGTCCTGATAGCCTGGTGGCGCCAAGGGGTCTATGGTCAGCTCCGGAATCTCCCGGTTCCTGGTTGCGTTGATCTGTGCTTTTCCGGCGAATAAGATCTGGGACCTGCAGTCCGCCGGTTCTATTTTATAGACAACCACAGATGGCCCCTTCCGAACCGAACGTTGGGGCTCGGCATCTTCACGGCGGAGACGGGACAGGCTTGCTTGCGTGGATTTCTCCTCGGCGCAGTCACGAGGGCCCAGCTCATCCAGGTCTCTATTCAAGCACCGATGCAGTTTCGCTGCGAGTTGAGCTCCCCTCAAGAAGCCCTGAGAGGATGTCCCGCTCGTTTGCGGGATAGTTCATGGATTGTGCCAGGTTATGACGGTTTCGCCCGTTGCTCGCTTGGAACTCGTAACACGATCTTGTGAATCGCTGCCGGTGGGCGTTACCGATGTGACGATTCGTCCGTTCGTGGTGGTGTGAGCAACAAGCCGTGGATCGTGGACGACGAGCCATGGACCCGGATCGAACCGTTGCTGCCGGCCTGGCCGGAGCGGTCTCCAGGCCCTCGCCCGGTCGACGACCGGCTCTGCCTGCAGGGTGTCCTGTTCGTGCTGTACACCGGCATCACCTGGCAGCAGCTGCCGTTGGAGCTGGGCTTCGGCTCCGGGCAGACCTGCTGGCGTCGGCTGGGCAGGTGGCAGGAGGCTGGCGTCTTCGAGGTCCTGCACCGGATACTCCTGGCCGAGCTGAACACGGCCGGACAGATCGACTGGACGCGCGCCTGTGTGGACGCCTCCCACGTGCGCGTGAAAAAGGGGGCGAAGCGACCGGCCCCTCACCGGTCGACCGCCGAAAGACCGGCAGCAAGCACCACCTGATCAGCAACGGCGGCGGCATCCCGTTCCACGTGATCACCACGGCCGCCAACGTCAACGACGTCACCTTGACCCTCGCCCTGGTCGACGGCATCCCGCCGGTGGCCGGCCGCGTCGGTCACCCCCGCAAACCGCCCGCCGCCCTCCTCGGAGGCAAGGGCTACGACAGCAACCCCAACCGCCGTGAACTGCGCAGACGAGGCATCCTGCCGGTCATCTCCCGTCGCGGCGAGCCCGACATCATCGGCCTCGGCAAGCTTCGCTACGTCGTCGAGCAGACCTTCGCCCAGCTCCACCAGTTCAAACGCCTCGCCGTCCGCTGGGAACGGCGCCTCGACCTTCACACCGCCTTCGTCTCACTCGCCTGCAGCCTGATCTGCCAGCGACGACTCAACAACCCGCGATCGTGACCGTGTCATGAGCCCGAAGGCCGCGGGACGGCGTCGTCGGGCAGGCCGTCCAGGATCACCGCGACGGTCGTCGCCGCACCGTCGACCTCCTGTACCCGGTGGTCGGCGAACGTCACCTCGAAGCGGCCGTTGCCGAGCGGTCTTGTCCTCGGGAGGTCATGGCAGATGGGCGGCGCGGCCCGGCGGCTGAGGGTGAACCAGTACATGGCCCGTCCGGGTGACAGGACCCGGAGCCGCGGCTGTTCGAAGGCGGCCTCGACGAGATCCTGCCAACCGCTGTCCCGCTCGCGTGCGGTGTCCAGCGCGGCGTGCCTGCGTATCGTCCGCCACCGCGCCTGCACGGCATCGCCGCGCTCGTCGGCGTCGGCCAGTTCCCAGGTCTTCAGGAAAGCCCACTGCACGACGAGCTCGCGCACCCGGTTCCCCTGAATCCAGGAGTGCATCACGTCGGCGACCTCGGACAGGTCCTGCGTGCTGCCCGAAGCCGTGTGGATGTCCTGGGCCCAGCAGTTGACCAGGAACTTGCGCTCACTGATGGCCATCAAAACATTCGTCGAGCGGCCGTCGGCCTCTGCCTTCGCAGCCACGTAACGCCGACCTGGTGAGGACGTCAGCTCGATCGGGAGTCCGTACCCCGCACGGTCGGCCACCGTTTGGAGAGCGTTCTGCAGAGAACCCGCTCTCACCACCTCGGGATAGAGCGTCATGTACTCGCGCATGGGATCGGTCGCCGCCGCCCCCGGAAGCTGCTCAGACATACGGTCGAGTCTGCCAGACCAGCCTGTCACCACAGCCCGTTGCAAGCAGGCGACGACCGATCTGCGGGCAGCAACAAGATCGTGTTACGAGCTCCAAGGAACACCGAATGAGCGGTCCGGCCAGTAGCGGGTGGGCAGCGCGCCACGACGTTCATGGCGCGAGGGCACGCTGGCACGCTGTACGCGAGACGGCTGTGCACTCCTGGGAAGGGAGTGCACAGCCCTTGTCCTCGAGACCTGGGGCCGGCCAGGCGAATTCGCTCAGCCAGTCCCAGGTCGTTCGGAAGGTGCAGAGACGCTGCACCGCCGAGCTCGGTGGTTACTCAGGTTGAACTCGCGATGTCGGTGATCAAGATCAGGCAAGGGGCCGCTGTGGCATGCTCGTCCGCGTGATCGATGCCCCGAACGATGACCGGTCGTTTGCAACAGCGCGGGAGCCAGCCCGCTTCGGTGCCTGCGAGGTGAACGGCGTTCCCGGTGTCGAGCATGCGGCGGGCAGGCGCGCGACGCTGTGCGGCATCTCTGCACGGCATACCACCCGCTATCTGCATCTTTTCGTTCCCGACGCCCTGCAGTCGTGCCGGCGGTGTCGCGAGGAGTCGGATGTCTTCGCCCCGGCGAGCTGCTCCAGGCCGGGTTTCAGCCCGAGCGGGGCGGGCCACATCCGGCGCAGGGCTGCGGCCATGTGCAGCCTGTTCTGGCTGTCCGGCCACACCAGCGCATGCTGGGCCAGCACCTGAAGCGTCTCCTCAAGGTCAGGCAGCGGGACGCCGAGGAACACTGCGAGGTCACCGGTGCCAGTGGGGTCTGCGAGGGCCGAGAGTGCCTCGGCCGCCTGTACTCCCGGCAGCGGCACCCGGTGCAGCGCCGCGGACACCGACCCGGGGCGCTGCAGCCGCTCGGCCAGCTCCCCTGGACTGCGCGGCACCGGACCGGCCACCGCATCCGGCCGCGCAGCGAGCACCCGGCCCAAACCGGGCGCATCCAGGGTGCGCATCCACGCCGTCAACACAGAACCGGCCGTACCGATCGAACCCACCACACCTTCTTGCCGGGCCTGGGCGCTGCCGTTCTCCGCCCGCTGTGCACCGCACTCAGCCCGTACGCGACTGCGGTCCGCGACTGTTGTTCGGTCCCGCACAGGCGGCGCGGCCGGGCTGGCGCAGCATCGAGGCCGCTGGCGCACGCGGCGGCGGTAATCAGATGAACGGCCCGACCCAACAGGGCTTTGACACACCGGCACCACCAGGCCGCGGCAGCGCGGGCCGAGGCCGGTCAGGCCCAGGCCCGAGGGCAGGCAGGACGGCGGGGCGGCGGCCGGAGACCGTCGGTCTCACCTCGCCTAGGGTGACCACAAGACAAGTCCGGGCCGGGGGGGACGTGGTGAAGCGGTGGCAGTGGTGGATGATCGGGCTCTGGGCGGCCCTGATGCTCTCCGGTGGTCTGACCGTCCTTCTTCTCGGCCAGAGCTCCGCCCCCGCCCCCGCCCCCGGGCGGGTGAAGTGCCCCGTCGAACCCACCGGCTACACCCTGTGCGCCTTCGGCTCCCCCAGGCCCTGAACACCACCCCCTGCCACGCCAGGCCGGGGCCGGACGGGCCGGCCCGGCGCGGAGCAGCGGTAACAAGCAGGGTGCCCGGACGAACGGCACGGGCAGCGGCCCGGCCCAGCCGGGCTGGGTCGGGTGGCGCAGCAGCGAGGCCGCGGGCGCACGGAGCGGCGGTAGCCGGACGGGACGGGCGGGCTCCGCGGCGGACGGGACGGGCCAGGGGGCCAGGGGCCAGGCCGCGAGTATGCCGAGCCGGGGGAGCCCAGCCGGAGCGGTCGCCGAGCGGGTGGTCGGGTTGATCGACAAACACGTCACCCCGACCTGGTTGCCGCTGCGGCTTGGCTCGGCTACGACCTCACCGAGCACCGTCCTGCGTGTCCGGCCAGGCCCGGTTGGCTCTGTCCGCGAGACAGGAGCTACCGCGGGGGTGCTCGATGGCTGAGGCCGTCGGGTGTCTAGGGTCGCGTCCATGACGAGGACCACTCCCCCGCGCCCGCTCGATGTCGAGGCGCTGTTCCCGGAGCTGGGTGTCTACCGGGGTACGACGACGCGCCTCCATCCGCGGCCGGGGAGACCGCAGGTCTCGGAGAGCTCGGTGGGAGGTCCGATGCTGTGGCCGGTGGACGAGCCGTGGCCGCTGTGCGGCGAGGCCCACGGCCGCGGGCGGGGCCGCCGCCCGGCGGACGTCCGCCGCTACCGACAGGTGCTGGCCACCGTGTGGGCCCGAAACCCGGCTTCGGGGCCAACGGCGGAGGAGCGGGAGCTGTTGGAGGAGCTGCGTCGAGAGCACCGGATCCCCGGGGCATCGGAGACGGATCCGCTTGCGATGATCGGCCTCGCGCAGCTGTACCGGCGGGATGTCCCCGACCTGCCGGTCGGGCCGGACGGCTGCGACCTGCTCCAGGTGTTCTGGTGCCCCTTCAACGCCCACGGCCCGGGCCGGTACGACCTGGAGCTGCACCTTCGCTGGCGACGGTCCTGGGAGATCGGTGAAGTGTTGGCGGCTCCCCCGCAGCCCCCGGTCGTCGGGTCCGACGGGTTCGTACCCGAGCCCTGCGTGCTGCACCCGGAGCAGGTGACGGCCTACCCGTTCGCCGGCCTCCTGCCCGAAGATCTCTGCACCCGCATCGATGCCTGGGAGGAAGCCCTTGAGGAGGAGGCCGAGCAGTCGGCGGACGAGACCCCGGTCGAGCCGGTCGGCTACCAGTACGACCTGTCCATCCCGCCCGGCTGGCGCGTCGGCGGCTTCGCCTCCTGGCACGCCACCGACCCGTACCCCATGGACTGCCGGACCTGCATGGCGTCGATGCACCTGCTGCTGACCATCGACAGCTCGGAGTGGGACGGCGGCAGCGGCAGCTGGAGACCACTGGAAGACCGGGGCCTGACCACCCATCGGAACGCCACCCCCACCGAGGTCACCGTGGGCCGCCACGGCGAGCTCAACGTCTTCGCCTGCCCCACCGATCCCGTCCATCCGCACCGCTGGAGCGTCCAGTAATTCGTAGGATCCGCCCGGTGCGGCAACATCCTCGTGAACGGCCGCGGGGAAGGTCCGGTGGGCAGGTGCCACTGCGGAGGCGTCGACTGCCACGGCCGGCACCTCCTGCCGGAGCGGTGGGACGCCACCCGGCGGCGGGCCGATCGTCGCGATCCCTGTATCGACAAGGGTGCGCCCGGCCCGGCCGCCAGTGTTCCGACGGTCCGATCCGGACGAACGCGCCGCCGACGTGTAGACGATGCCCACTCCGGGCGTTGGCTCAGTTGCCCGCCCATGACCGGGATTGAGGCCACCTGGCATGACACGCCAGAGCGTGGGATGGCGGCTGTTGCCAGACGGTGACACGGCACACATGGCGCTCACACACAGCGCAAGCAGGCTGCGCGGACAACAACGGTAAGGAGGGACGGGCATGGCACGGCTACTGCTCGTCGAAGACGACGACGGGCTCCGGGCAGCACTGGTGCTGGCACTGGGTGGCCTCGGCCACGAGGTCATCGGTTCACCGGATGGTGACGATGCGCTTCGCGTCCTCGCCGCCGAGGCACGGCAGGTCGACTGCGTCGTACTGGACGTGATGCTGCCTGGTTCGGACGGGTTCGAGGTCTGCCGCCGGATCAGGCGTGCCGGGACGCTGCCGATCATCATGCTCACCGCTCGTTCGGAGCCCATCGACGTGGTGGTGGGGCTGGAGTGCGGCGCGGACGACTACGTCGCCAAACCGGTGGAGCCGCGGGTACTCGACGCCCGGATCAAGGCGGTCCTCCGGCGGGTCACCCCGGCCGTCGAGGTGCCAGCCGTCGACCCGGCATCCGGCAGCACGGACGTCCTTGAGCTGGGCGCGGTGCGGATCGACACCCGGGCAATGATCGTCACCCGGCACGGCGACCGGCTCGAGCTGACCCCCACCGAGCTGCGCCTGCTCCTGGAGTTCGCGCTCCACCCCGGGCAGGTGCTGACCCGGCAGGTGTTGCTGGACCGGGTCTGGGACTACGGCTACCTCGGGGACTCCCGCATCGTGGACGCCTGCGTCTGGCGGCTCCGGGCGAAGACCGAGGACGACCCGGCCCGACCAGCCCTGATCACCACCGTCCGCGGGGTCGGTTACCGCCTGGACCTCCCGTGAGGCGGCCACTCGGGCTACGGGGACGGATCGCCGTCACCCTGGTCCTCGCGCTGTCGCTGCCGTCGCTGGTGCTCTCGGCCCTGGGCTACCTGGTGCTGCGGGACCGCGCGGAGGAGGGCTTCCGGTCACAGGCGCTGTCGAGCGCACTGTCGGACTTCACCTCCGCGGCGAACTCCGTCCGGCAGGGGATCCGGCCCACCGCCCTGCTGAGCGCCAACGAGGCGCTCGCCGTGCGGAAGTTCAACCCCTATCTGGTGTATTCGATGAAGCCGGACGGCGCCGGCGGCTTCACCGCTCCGGGCCCGAACCCGCCGTACGACGAATCCGGGGCCTGGCCCGGGCCGCTGGCCACCTCGGTGGGCACGTTCGCCATGCCGGTCGCCCCGGAGGCGCTTCCCGGACTGCTCGGGCGCTTCCTGGACAGCGGTGACAACATCGCCCTGCTCGACGAACACCGCCTCGCGGCTGTTCCGGCCCCCGGCCGGCCGGGGCTGCTGATCGGCGCCGTGGTGGGGCGGCAGGGTCCGGCCGACCGCTACCCGGGGGCCCCGCTCGTGGCCGTGGAGTTCCACTCCTTCGCGCCGGTCGCAGCCGAGGCGGGCTTCTACCTGGTCGGCCTCCTCGTGGTGTCGACGGTCACGGTGGCCGTCGGTGCAGCTCTCGCCTGGCTGGTCGCAGGACGGGTCCAGCGGCCGGTGCGGGCAGCCGGCACCGCCGCCCACGCGTTCGGAGAGGGCGATCTGGCGGTCCGGCTACCGGTCGACGGTCGTGACGAACTGGCGGATCTGAGCGTGTCGTTCAACCGGATGGCCGATCGCCTGGCAGAAACGATCAACCACCTCACCCGGTACGAGGAACGGCAGCGCCGGTTCGTCGCGGATGTCAGCCACGAGCTGCGCACTCCCACCGCCTCCTTGCTCGCGGCGGCGGCCGCGCTGGAGAATCCCTCCACCCGCGACGATGCGGCCGCCCTGATCACCCCTCAGCTGCGCCGTCTGGCAACCCTGACCGAAGATCTGCTGGAGATCTCCCGCCTGGACTCCTCCGAAGCCGTCGTCGTACTGGAGCCGGTGGACCTCGCCGGACTGGTGGCGGACGTCGTCGCGCACAGCGATGCGCCCACCGCTTGCCGTCTCCTGGCGGACGGAGACACCACGGCGAAGATCGACCCGCGCCGGATCCACGGCGTGATCACCAACCTGGTCTCCAACGCCCTCCGACACGGCGCCGAACCGGTCGAGGTGAGCGTCCGTGCGGCTGGGCCCGACGTCGTGGTCCGGGTCGCCGACGCCGGCCCCGGTGTGCCGGAGGAGCTACTCGACCGGGTCTTCGACCGGTTCGTCCGCGGGGATCCCGCCCGGGGGGCCGGACGCGGTTCTGCGCCGGGGAACGGCCTTGGGCTGGCGATCGCCCGGGAGAACGCGCGCCTGCACCGCGGAACCCTCACCGTTGCCGCCGGGCCGGGTGCCGTGTTCACCCTGACCGTGCCGAGACAGCCACTGGCGGCGGACGAGGACGGACCGGCCGTGACGTGACCGTAGCGATCGGCGACCGCCCCCACATCCAGCCGTGACGGTGTGAACACGCCGCACCGGCAGCGTGCCCGGGGTGACCAGCCACCCCTCCACTCGACCACGTCCTCCGGCTGCCCATGGCACCCCGGGCCTCGTCCCCTCGCTCCACGGCCGCCCGCAGCGGCGCTCCTCGACCCGTACCTTTGCGGGCCGGCGCGGTCCTGCCCGGCACCGGGGGGCAGTGATCGTGCTGGGCGGCGTCCTGCTGGCCGGCTACCTCGCCCTGTCGCTGTCCCGGTACGCCGGCTTCGGCTCAGGCGTGGACCTCGCCATCTTCGGACAGGCCGTTCGACACCTCGCCGCGGGCCGGGCACCGGTGGTCGACCTCAAAGCCCCCGGCTTCCTGGCCTTCGGCGACCACTTCGACCCGGTGATCGCGCTCGCGGCCCCGCTGTACCGGCTCTGGCCGGACGTCAGGGTCCTGCTGTGGGTCCAGGCCGTCCTGGTCGCCGTCGCCGTCGTGATCGTCGCCGACACCGCCGTGGGGCTACTGGGCCGCGGCCGCGGTCTGGCGGTCGGCGCAGCGCTCGGCACCTCCGCGGGCGTTCAGAGCGCCGTGGACTTCGACTTCCACGAGGTCGCCTTCGGCGCGCCCCTGCTGGCTCTGTCCGTACGGGCCTACCTGCACGGTCGGTGGCGGGCCTGCGCTGTGCTCGCCGCTGGGCTCTTCGCAGTGAAGGAAGACACCGCCTTCGTCATGGTCGGGCTGGCGGTCGCACTGGCTCTGCAGGGCCGTTACCGGCTCGCCACGGCGCTGGCCGCCTGGGCGGTGGCCGGTCTCGCTCTCCTGCTGACGGTCGTGATCCCCGCCCTGAGCTACTGGCACCGCTACACCTACCTCCCGCACGCCACCGGCCACGGCTCGGTCGTCACAGCGACGGCCCGCAACCTCCTCGACAGCCTGGCCGTCAACGGCAGTGCCGCGCGCACGGCTGCCGTCTTCATGGCCGGCGTGGGGTTCGCGGCGGCCCGCTCCGGCCTCGTCTGGGCCGCCGCCGTCCCGTTCGCGGCACGCGCGGCCAACGCCGACCACGCCTACTGGGGCACCGGTTTCCACTACAACCTGCTCATCGAGGTGGTGCTCTTCGGCGCGCTCACCGACGCGCTGCGGCGGCGCCGGAGCAGCCGACCCCCGGTGTGGTCGCTGGTCGCCGCCACGGCCGCAGCGGCGCTGCTGCACGGACCCGCGGCTGCCGCGGTGTCGCGGAGCAGCTGCCACCGCTGCACCGCTGCGCGGACCGCCGTCCGTCTGGTGCCAAACGGCGCGACCGTGGCAGCCGACACCTACCTGCTGCCGCACCTGGTCGATCGCACCACCGCCTACCTGCTCACTCCCGCCTTCACCGACTCGGCCGGCCGTTCGCTGCAGCCCGACTGGGTGCTGCTCGACGAGCGCTCCGAGGCGTACGGCACTTCGGGGCTGGCCGCCGGGCTAGCGGCGCGGCTCCGGACGGACTACCTCCCCGTATGGGCAGGCGACGGATACCTCGTCCTGCAGCGCCGGTCCGTCGCGGCAGCGGGTAATACCGCCGCGGCCGACGACCCGGTCCGGTGGAGCCGCCCATAGCCCGGCCGGGCCACCAGGCAGCCGCCCACGAAGTGGGCGTGTCTGCCTGCCTGGTGGCTACTGGTCAGTCTTCTGGGTGCTGCTGCGCGCTGCGGACGATGTGGGACCAGGTGCCTGCGGTTCCGCCGTGCTCGCGGGCCAGCCGGCCGGCGAGTTGGGCTGCTGGGGTTTCGGGGTTGGTTTTGACCGCGGCGCGGGCCTGGTCCAGACGGGGGTCGCCGTCGTACGGGTAGCGGCGGTCGGGCTTGGTCGTTCCCGCGGCCGGGCGGCCTCCCCCGCGCTCCCGGCGCTCGGCGTAGGTCCAGATGTCGCCGCGCCGGTACTTCCGCTTGACGAACCCCTTGGGCGTCGTCGTCTCCTCGGCCGGCGTCGGCCAGTGCTTCGGCGGCCGGGCCGGGTACTTGGTGATGCTGGTCGGGTCCATGCCCAGCACCCGGGCGGCCTCGGACAGCGAGATCAGGTCCTCGGCGTTCCCGCTGAGGTCGACGTCCGTGCGCCACTGCTGATTCGCCCTGTAGCCCTCGTACCAGCTGTCCCAGGTCTCCGGGTTCCAGTACATGGTGTTGCCGATCGTCTTCTCCGGCTCGGGGTGCTGGTTGGATCCCCGGTCCTTCCACAGGAGTGCGAGGGTGCTCAGGCCCACGCCTGTGCGGCTTTGCAGGTCCGCACGGCTCTCCAGGGCGGCCGTGTCGGTGTGGCGCTCGTACCACTGGTGCCAGTCGGCGGCGCACCAGACCAGCGCGCGGCTGATCGTGCCCGCGGCCTCGGGGTGGCCGTTGAGCTCGCGCTCGCGGTAGAGCTTCTCGAGGTGGGTGATGCCGAGCCCGTACCTGTCGGCGAGTTCCCTGCGGGTCAGTACGGGGCGTCCGTTCAGCGTGGCCATGGGGGTGTCCTCCGTGATCTGTGTGTCCCGGTGCGGGGCTTTGCCCGTAATCGTGGGCTCCATCCCCGCGATGGTCGTAGTGGACGGCCGGATCCGGCCGGGTTATCTGTGCAGAAGGGTCACGGGATTGTCGGAGGCAGGGAGCGTGTCGGGCTCTTTGTCTCCTACCATCGTGTGCAGTGCCTTCCCGGACATGGGTTTGTTGAAGGGCCTGGGGCCAGGAAGGCATAGGACCGCCGGTATCAACTCCTATGGGGCTGGCCGTCCGCCCCGTCTCTTCCGCGGGATACGTGGTCGCGGGGTTGCGTCGCGCGCGCAACGAGGATGACGTGCCCTTCGGTCTCCTGAAAGGCTCGTCCGGCGCGGTCGGCGGTGTTCCGGAAGTCGCGGACGCTCACCTGGTCGCTCTGCCCGCGCCAAGTGTCCGGCACGATGACGGTCTTCGTCGGAAGATTCATGCCGTGGGACAGCGTGCTGGTGGCGCACGGTACGCGCAGGGCACCGCACGTGGGGATGCTCGATAACACCAGCCCGGTCGGCCTCCTCGCGGTCAGGTCGCCCCCGGACCCGCGGGGATGGTCCCGTGGGCGGCACCACCTACCCCGCGGGCAACGCGCACCTGCGGGGACGCTCCCTGCTCGGGCGTCGAGGAAGGGGATGCACTGGTCGTACGGCCCGCCGCCTCATGGAACGTCCTTTCTCTGCATCACCTCGGGGCTGCTCTCTACCGCGAGCGGCCCCGAGGTGATGCGCATCGGCCGAATGACCTGCGTCGGAGAGGAGGAAGGCCCCATCCAGTACCAAGGTCGCGGAGAGCGGCGAGTGCCCGGATGCCGCCGGATATGACGGTCCATCACCACGCTCGGGCCTGGCTCGGCCGGCACACGCGAGGACGTCGGCCTGCCCCCGAGGATGCGCCGCCCGACGCCGCGGTGGTTACGGGACGGGGGTGGAGGGAGGGGGCTGATTGGTTCCGTCGAGGCCGTGGATTTCCCGTCCTTCCACCAGGGTCACGGGGATGCTCCCGGCCAGGCTCTCCAGTGAGGCCTTGAGCTTCTGGGAACCTGTGCCCTCCTTGGTGGTCTGCACCTGAACGCCCGCGGCGCCCGGTGCCATCTGGGCGGCGAAGACCTGCACCGGGAGCGTTCCGGCCTGCGCCGCGTTCCCGATCTTCTCGATGACAGGGTCGATGCCCACGCGCGCGTAGCGGCACTTCGCCACCTCGGCGCGTTTGGTTTCGATGCCGGGGTGGGTGGCTGCGGCTGCGGCGCGGCCGGGAGGTGGGGCCGAGCAGCACGGTAAGGTCCCCGGCGTGCCGAGCGATCGCCTCCCAGGGGACGATCGGCTGGCCGTCGCCGCGTTCGGCGCGGGCGGCGGCGATCAGCGCGCGCAGGTTCGCCCAGTGGCCTTGTCCCGGGCCAGCAGGGTGATCCGCGGCGCGGACTCGTCGACGAACGCGCCACCGCGCGCCGGGGTCCGCGACCACCGCTCCCCCGCGGTGCTGCCTGGCCGGCCGGTTCGGCCAACGGCGGCGGTGTAGAGCAGCGGAACCGCGAGGCCGGCGCCGAACAGCAGCCGGACGCCGGAGACGGCGCAGACCTCCGCGAAGCGCACCGCGCCGGCCGCCGTGTCGCAGTCGGCCACGAGCGCGCAGAGCTTCTGCTCAGCCGCCCGGGCCGCGAGCGCGTCCGACAGCCTCGCCCCATAGCGGGGCCGAGTAGCCGGAAGCCACGTGCAGGTGCGCGAATACGCGCGCTATCTCCTCGCTCCCACGGCCCCCTCGCCGATCCGGAACCCCTCCGGCTCACCAGCGCAGACCCTACTCGAATATTTGTGCGAGTATCTTCAGCGTGTCGCCACACTGCACGCCCCGCACGGCGGCTAGCCACGCTCCCCCGCCCCCGCACCGTCTTCCGGCCGCTGCTGGACCAGCACGGCGAGCACCGTCAGGCTGGTCGCGTAGGGTGCCCCGGTACCGCCGGACCACGGCGGCACCGAACGGCACAGGCACGGTGGCGAGAGCAGTGGACAGCGCACGATCACGCACCTGGTGCCCGCCGTACCCGCTCGGCCTCACGGCCGTGATCTCGCCGCTGCGCCGCGAAGCGGGCGATCCGACGATCTGCCTCGAAGCGGGCATGGTGTGACGGGCGTCGCGCACCCCGGCGGGGCTCGGGACGCTGCGGATCGTGGCCCGACCTGCCGACAGCGCCGTCGCTGCGACCGCGTGCGCCGCAACCCCGGACTACGACTGGGTGCGAGCAGGCTGGTGACGGACTCGCTCGTGCCGTCCGTCCTCGAGCAGAAGGTCACCGCGACCGAGGCGCACCACGCCTGGCGGTACCTGCTGCGCCGCCACGGAACTGTGACTGCGCTTCGTATCGGGCGAGGTTTTCTGGATAGTTGGCCAGGCTGTCCGCACGGCGGGGAGCTGGGCGACGTTCAGCAGAAAGTGGTGCCTGGTTCGGTGTCGGCGGGGCCGGAGGCTCTGCCATGGTGAGGTGGCGTCTCACCGGTGCCGAGATGTCGCGGGGGGCGGTCGGTGAGATTGCCCGGTATGGAGGAACGAACGTGCCCAGCTGCCCGGGGTTGGCTGCGGTGTCAGTCCTGCTCTGGTGCGAGCGCCAGTTGACTTGATGCACGGGCCAGCAGGTCGATCAACAGAGCGCGCTCCCCGGGACTGAAGCCGTCGGCGATCCGTTGTTCGATGGCGAAGGCCTTCGCGTCGGCTTGCGCGAGCACTCGGCGTCCGTCGTCGGTGAGGCGCACCTCGGCTACCTTGCGATGCCAGGGATGGGGCTGGCGGATGATCAGGCCCTTCGCCTCCAGGTTGGCGAGCACGGTGGCGATGGTCTGCGGGGTGACCAGGCAGGCACGGGCGAGCGCGGCGGCGGAAAGCCCCGGCTGGTCGTCGAGTGCGTACAACGCGACGTACTGCGGAACCGTGAGCCCGAGCGGTCGGAGTGCGGCGTGCTTGGCCGCCATCAGCTCCTGCTCCACCCGCTTGATGTGCAGTCCGAGGCGCTCCGTGACCGGCATATCCATGAGGGTGATCGTACGTCACCAGCTTGAGTCCTGGCCGTTAACAGAGCTCTGGCACATGACAGAACTCTGTTATCTTGGATATTGCTCAGCCACTCACAGATGGAGGCAGCCTTGGCCAGTCGTGCACTGCTTGATCACGTCGTCGCCGGGTCCGGACCGGGTCTGGTCCTGATCCACGGCACCGGCGCTGACGCGACCTCGAACTGGGGAGCTCTCATCGATGGGATGCGTGACCGGTACACCGTCGTCGCCCCGAACCTGCCCGGCGCCGGCGCCACCCCGGTCGACCCCGCACCGATCGACCTGGACTCGCTCGCCGACCGCGTCGCCGCCACCGCCCGGTCCGCCGGACTGGAACGGTTCCACCTGGTCGGCCACTCGGTGGGCGCCGTCGTCGCCACAGCCGTGGCCGCCCGGCACCCCAATGCCGTGACCTCGCTCGTCCTGCACGCCGGATGGGTCAGGACGAGCCCGCGCGAGGCATTCATGTTCGACCTGTGGGCACGCCTGCTTCAGACCGACCCCGCCCTGCTGGCCCGCCAGTTGATCCTCACCGCAATGGGGCCCGGTTTCCTCGGCGCCCTCGACGACGCGCAGTTCACCGAAATGGCCGCGGGTTTCACGGCCATGCTGGACCAGCGCATCCTCGGGCAGATAGAACTGGACACCCGAATCGACCTGTGTGGTGCGGTGGGCCGGATCACCGCGCCGACACTTGTGCTGGCGAGCGCCGACGACCGGATCATCCCGCCCCATCATCAGCGCGAACTGGCCGCCGCCATCCACCAGGCCGACTACCTCCAGGTCCCAGGCGGCCACGGCCTGCCGTTCGAGGACCCGGCGCGGTTCTTCTCGATCATCACCGAGTACGTGGACAAGCGCCAGGCGCAGGGCCAGGCCTGACTGGGCGTTTCGTCCCTGGTTTCGGGGGTCAGGTTCCGCGCCAGGTCGGGGT
>NZ_BAAALD010000128.1:0-17426 GCF_039528095.1 Kitasatospora arboriphila | reverse complement strand
CGTGCCGACGCCCGCCGCCGCCGCTCCGGGCTCGGTGCCCGCCGCGAGCCGCGCGGCACGGTCGGCCCAGCAGCGGGCGGCGCGGGGCCGGCCGCGCAGGGCTTCGGCCCGCGCCGCCGCCTCGCAGCACATGAGGCGGCTGCACGGGTCGAGGACGGTCTCGTCCTCGGTGCCGCAGATGATCGCGGCCTCGGCGGTGCCCGGGTCGACCCGTCCGGCGTCGAGCAGGGCGACCGCGTACACGGCGTGCGCGAAGGTTCCCGCCCACTCGCCGTCGTGTCCGGCCGCGGCGACGGCTTCCTCGGCCTTGCGCAGTGCCCGGGCGGGCTCGCCGATCCAGCCGGTGAGCATCGACTGTGCGGACAGGCCCAGGACCAGGGGCTGGCGGCAGCCCAGGAAGCGGGAGATCTCCACACCCTCCTCGGCCGCGGCGAGGCCCGCTTCGGGCCGGCCGAGCCGGCCGAGGTTCCACGCCTGCCCGGCGAGCAGGGTGGTCTCGATGTAGCTCTGCCCGGTGGCCCGGGCCAGGTCCAGCGCGCGCTGGAAGTGCGGTGCGGCGACCGGCCCCCGATCGGCGATCAGTTCCGCCCAGCACAGCCACGCGAACGAGTCGAGCCAGGGCACGAGGTCGACGTCGGCGGTGGCGTCGACGAGCGCGGCCGCGCGGCGGCTCTGGCGGGTCGCGGTGGCGTAGCGCCCCTGGGCGTAGGCGGCCATGGGGCGCATCGCCGCGACCGCCGCGATCAGGCCCGGGGCCGCGGCGGACGCGGGGTCGGCCAGCACGGAGTCGAGCACGCGGCTCGCCTCCGTGTGCTCGCCGCGCAGCATGTTCTCGGCGGCGAGCCGCAGCCACAGCGGCAGTTGAGCAGCCACGAAGCGGCCACCGGCGCGTTCGAGTTCGGCGAGCACGACGGCACGGCTCCGCGTGGTGCGGCCGAGGAGCCGCTCCATCATCGTGACCAGCCGGACGAGGGGGGCCCGGGCCGCCAGGTCGTCCTGGGGCAGCAGTTCGAGGACGCGCAGCGCCGTGTCGCGTCCCGCCTGCAGACGCCCGCTCACGCTCTGCGCGCGGGCCAGGTCGGTGAGCAGCCCGACCGTCTCCGGGACGTCCTCGAGCAGCAGCCGCAGGGCCGCCCGGAGCCAGTGCGCGGCGGTCGCCGGCGCCCGGTCGGCGACGCTGCGGGCGGCCTCGGCGAGCACCGCCGCGGCTGCCCGGTCGCCGAAGGCCGCCGACCGGGCGAGGTGGTAGGCGCGGGCGGTCGCCGGGGCGCCCATGCCGGCGAGGTGTGCCGCGGTCGCGGCGTGGGCCTCGATCCGCCAGCCGGCCGGGGCGCAGGAGTAGGCGACGTGCCGGACCAGGGGGTGCCGGAAACCGAACCGGCCCGTACCGGCAGCCGCGCGGACCACGTCGCGCGCGGCGAGCTCGTCCAGGGCGTCGAGGGTGCGGACGCGGGAGATGCGCGCGGCGACGGCGACCTGGCCGGGGTCGAAATCGTCGCCGACGACGGCCGCCGCGCGGGCGACGAGCAGGGCGTCGGCGGGCAGGGCGTCGAGTTCGGCCGCGAGAGCCATCCGAACGGGCGAGGGCACGGCAGGCGGGCCGGAGTGCTCGGGGTCGGGGTCGGAATCAGGGTCGGGGTCGGGATCGGGGTCGGAGCCGCCGGTCCCGGGGCCGCCGCGGACGAGGGCTTCCAGGTAGAAGGGGTTGCCCCGGCTGGCGGCGTGAAGCCTGCGGGACCGCGCCGGACACGGCAACGGCCCCTGGACGTCGCCCCCGCCGAAGACGCCGACGACACCCGCCTCGGCCGTCGCGGTCCGATCGCCGGAGACGCCCGGTGCGAGGACGGTCAGGAACTCCTCGACCTCGCGGGCGTCGAAGGGCCGGACGGCGATCCGGTGGAGGCGTACGGGGCCCCGGCCGGTGCCCGGGCCCGACGTGCGCGAGGTGCCGGCGTGCTGGAGCGCGGCCGCGAGCCGGGGCGGGACCTGTGCGGTGCGGTAGGCCATGGCGATCAGGACGCGTCCGCACGGCGGGTGGCGCAGCAGGTGGTCGACGAGTTCGACCGACGCCTCGTCGGCCCAGTGCACGTCGTCGAGGACGACGAGCAGCCCGGACGGTGCGGCCAGCACGTCGAGCAGGTCTCGTACGGCACTGAATCCCCGGTACCGGTCGGCGGCCACCGGGTCCACCCCCGGCACCGCGCGGGCGGTGGCTTCGAGGGCGGGGAAGATCGCGGCGAGCCGGTCGAGGACCGGTCCGGGAAGCTTGCCGCGCAGCCGGGTCGCGTGGGTCCGCAGGTGGTCGTCGAGGGCGTCCACCACGACCGCGAGCGGTACCTCGTGCTGGAACTCGGCGGCCCTGCCGGAGAGCACCGCGAGGCCGCGGGCCCGGGCCGAGGTCTCGAGTTCGCCGAGCAGCCGGGTCTTGCCGATGCCGGGTTCGCCGAGGATCTCGACGAACCCGGGGACGCCCCGGGTGGTGGCCTCGACGGCGCGGGCCAGCACACGCAGCGGTTCGTCGCGGCCGATGAGCGGGCGGACGTCCGGAGGGGAGGGATCGCCCGTGTCGGCCGGTGCCCGGCCGGGTGCGTCCTCCGGCGTCGGCTGCTCCGGTGCTGCGTCGGGCGCTGGCATGGCTGCTCCTCCGAGGACGCGTGCGACTGCGCGCGGACGATGCCATCCATGATCGACGGGTGTACGGCCCGGTGCATCGGCCGGACGGGTGGCATCCGCCGGCTGCGCCGGTTCCACCTGCTCGGGAACCGGCCTGCGGCGCGCTCAGAAGTAGCAGGTGATCCGCAGGTCCCGGAAGACGAACTCGTTGGCGGGTATCGGCATGTAGCGCGTCGGGTCGGCCGGGTCCTCCTGGCGCCACCGCTTCCCGGAGCACCGCAGGTGCACGGTCTCGTTCATCGAGTCGTTGCGCACCGTTCCGACGCACACCCAGTCGTGGGCGTCGACGTCGTTGCGGGTGTACGCGGCGAAGTAGGCGCCGCGCCGCTCCAGCCGCAGCCGGGCCGCGAGCACACGGCCGTCGCCGACGGGCGGCCCGTACTGGTTGGTGTCGTACAGCGTGCCCAGGTTCCAGTTGATCCGGTAGCCGTCGTCCTCGTCGTGTTCGGCGCCGACGAACGGCGGGGCGCCGTGGGGGTCGTAGAAGGCGTCCTTGTCGCGGAAGGAACGCGGGAACCGCGGCGAGCCGTCCTCGTCGTACGGCGGGTGGTGCGTGCCGGGGTCGGCGTTGACCACCGCCATCTCGCACATGGTGGCCTGGGCCGCCACGGCCGAGTCGATCCGCACCTCGGCGGCGAAGTCCCCGCGCAGACCGTGGATCACGCCGATGCCGCCGCCGCTGTAGAACGGCCAGTCGCCGAGGGCGTACCAGGTGCGCTCCTCCAGCTCGGCGAGGCGGCGCTCGACCGGGTCGGCGGGCAGGGGCGGCTGCGGGTCGCCCGGGTACGGGGTGATGCGGACGTGGATGCCGTCGTCCTGGAAGACGTGGCAGTGGGGATTGGCCTTGGCGTAGCCGAGTGCGAAGCGGCTGGTGTCGGTGTGGGTCCCGGCGAACGTCTCGTCGAGCCGGCGGGTGCCGGGGCGGAGGGCTCGGGCGGTGTCGAAGGTGGAGTCGGTCCCGACGGCCCACGCGTACGGCTGTGCGGCGGCGAGCGCGTGGTCGTCGGGGCCCGGCTCGGTACGGGGCAGGACGAGCACGCCGAGCCGTACGTCTCCCGAGCGTTCGGCCGCGTCGAGCCGGAGGGCGAGGCCGGTGGGCCGGCCGTCGGGGCCGATCAGGTCGTCGAGGCCGGCCAGGACCAGGTCGAGGGCCCCGTCCTGGAGGACCGTGCCGAGCAGGCCCGGGTCGGGGCTGACGGCGGGGCCGTCCAGCGCGGGTCCGGTCAGCGCGGTGCCCACGCGGGCGTCGAGCTTGCGGGCGTGGCGCAGCAGTTCGGGGTCGGAGGCGGCGACGACGAGGCGGGTGGTGGCGGTGCGGCGGGTGAAGATCTCCACCACGGCGGCGACGGTGTCCGCGCCGCCGGTGCTCACCCGCACCACGTAGGTGACTTCGTCGGGCAGGGCGTCGAGGAGGTCGTCGAGCGCTTCGATGCGGACGGGCGCGTGGCCCGGGGGCCGGTAGTGGAAGTCCGGGGAGCCGCGCGGCTTGAAGGTCGCGCCCAGGTCGAGCGCGCGGAGCCGGGTGAGGGTGAGTTCGCCGACGGAGGCCGTCGAGTCGGCCTGGCGGGGCAGGCCCCGGTCGGAGCCGGGGACGACGCGTCCGTCGGCGGTCACGGCGACGTCGAAGACGAGGACGTCGGCACCCTGGACGTAGGCGGACGTCAGCGCGGTGCGGGTGTGGGGCGGGGCGTGCAGGGCGTTGCCGCCGATCGCGGCGATCCTCATGGTGTCGTCAACTCCTCTTCGCTGGTCGGGCCGGCGGCGCACACCGCGTACCCCTGCGGGGGGAAGGGCGTGTTCTGCGCGAGCACCTTGGTCGTGCAGGTGTCGGGTGCCGGGTTGCCGATCCGGACGGCTTCGACCGTGTCGGCGCGGTCGAACGGGAGACCGGTGGGTTGCGCCCCGGGGGTCTCGGTGAGGACGACCCCCCGGTAGCGGTGCGCCCCGCTCCCGGGGATCGTCCCGATGCGCTCGGCCTCTCGGCCGGTGTCGAAGTGGACGGCGATGCGGTACTGCCTGTCGGGTGTCCCCTCGGGGTCGGCTCCGCCGGACATCGTGGTCTCGCTTTCGGAGGAGGGCGCCGGTGGGGTGTCGCGGCGTCAGTCCTCCCGGTCGTCGGTGTGCGCCCAGACCTCGGCAACGGGTGCGGCCCGTTCGGTGATGCCGTCGAGCAGTCGCAGCTGGGTGCGTTTCTCCGCCCCGGCGGGTGCCGGTCCGTCGGCGAGCAGGGCGGGGCCGCCTCCCGGCAGCGGCGTGAGCACGTCGGCGTACGGGCACGGGCCGATGTCGAGCAGGGGGCAGAAGGCGCACGAGCCGCGGGGGCGCGTCAGGTGCCCGATGCGTTCGTCGTGGCCCAGCCGGCCGGAGCGGGCCTCGTGCAGGAGTTGTTCCACGAGCAGCGGCCGGGCCTGCGCGTAGTCCTCGGGGTGCCCGGTGGGGTGCGGGGCGAACAGCACCCGGGCGTCGAGTTCCCCGCCGTCGTCGGTGGTGCCGTAGGTGAGCCGGATCGTGGTCGCCATCAGCTGTGCCACGGGGGTGTCCGGGGCGGGTACGGGGGTCAGGCGGTCGCCGAGTTCGCCGGTGAACGCGTTGGCGGTGCTCTGCCCGAGCACGAGGACGACGGCCGGCAGCGACTGGAACATCTGGCGCAGCAGGTGGCGGCGGGTGCGGAAGCACTCGCCGACGATCCCGACGCGCTGGTCGTCGGTCATCGGTGGAAGGGCGGGCTCGTGCGGGTCGGGCCGGGTGGTCCACTTGGCCGAGGCGCAGGCGACCATGTTGCCGTACGACAGGTCCTCGCCGACGGTGAGCGTGCCCGGGTCGAGGCCCAGTTCGGTGCCGAGGGCGTCCAGCAGTTCCTGGTAGGCGAGGTACATGCGCTGCGGCTGTTCGCGGACCTCGATCTCGCGGCGGCCCTGCGCGTCCTCGGGGACGGTGAGCGGGACCCCCGCCAGGGGGGTGTCGTCGGGCCCGCCGCCGAAGGCGCGGTACGCGTCGTCGGGCAGCTCGGGCTTGAACACCCCCCGGTGGCGGAAGTAGTGCGCGTACTGGCGCACGGAGTCGAAGTCGGGGGTGAGCGAGCCGTGGCCGTCGGGCCACCAGCCCGGGAGGTTGGGGTTGATGCCGACGGCGAGGATCGGGGCCTTGCGGCAGCCGGACAGCGGTTCCGGCAGCGGGGTCATCCGGCCGGTGTAGTGCGAGGGTTGCACGATCGAGGCGTCCGGTGGCGGCCCGTCGGCGTCGTAGTCGTAGTCGTAGGCGTGGTAGGTGCCCCACGAGCGGAAGTAGGCGCACGGGTGGGCTCCGGGGCCGGCGTGCTGCGAGGTGCGCAGCGCGTTGCACGGCATGAGCTCGAACAGCAGCTCGACCTCGACGGGGAGCCGGGTGCCGGCCGGTGGGTCAGGCATCGTCGGGGCCCGCCTCGGAGAGTCCTGCGAGCAGGCCCCACGTGGTGAGCGCACCGCAGACGCTGGTCCAGTAGCCGTACGACTCGTAGTAGGCCACCGCCCACATGGTCTGCTGGTTGAGGCGGAACTCGCGGCTGGGGAGTCCGCCGTTGATCTGGGGGTCGGACATGTTGCGGACCACCACCCAGCGGGGCACGTGGTCGGAGCCCGCGGCGGTGAGGCCGGCGCAGGCCAGACCGAGCGCCGCGTCGCCCATCTCGACGGCCGCTCCCTCGTGTTCCAGGCCGTTCGTGGACGTGCCGAACTCGAAGTAGTCGGTGGTCAGGATCGGGTGGAACTCGGGCATGTCCCGCGCGTCCTGCTCGATGCGGACGGCCGGGTCGTTGTCGGGCGGTACGATCAGCGGCCCGTCGAAGGGGAACCGGGTGGACGGCGGGCCCAGCGGCGGCTCCTTGAGCCGGTCGCCGAAGCCGCGCATCAGCTTCTGCGCGTCCTCGATCCGGCCCAGCGGGAGGGTCCAGTCGGACCGGAAGGTCTGGTTGTTGAATGCCTCGTTGCGGAACTCCTTCCGGCAGCGGAACTTCGCCGCGCGGGTGACCACCACGTCGCCCAGGGGGAAGCTGCCGAAGACGCTGCCGGAGGTGCCGATGGTGGCGATCACCCGCGGCCGGACCTCCTCGATGATCTGCTCGAAGAAGTCCTTCACGGGCAGGGTGGCAGTGCCCTCGCCGGTCTTGAGACCGTCCTGGTTGAGGTGGAGTTCGGACTTCACGCACAGCACGTCCAGGTCGCCGAGCCTGACGGGGAAGTACGAGCCCAGGCGTGGCGGGCGGGCGGCGAGCGAGGGCGCTCCGGCTCTGATCAGCGGCCGGTAGTGCTCCTCGAAGCGGCGGGTGTACCGGTACCAGCGCTGCCGCCCGAAGCCCGGGGTGAAGACGTCGGCGAGGGCGTCCTGTTCGGCGACGGTCCAGGTGATCACGACGACGTCGGCCCGGGGCAGCGCGTCGTCGGGCGACGGCTCGACGCCGAGTGGCCGTGGGACGGGTGCGAGCCCGTCGGGGAAGGCGATCCCGAGGTCGGCGGCGGCGAGGGCGTGGCCTGCCGGCGCCGCGGCAGGCTCGGGCGACAGTTCGAGGTCGGCCGGGGTGATCCCGGCGGACAGCAGGGCGCGGGCGATGTCGACCCGCTCGTCGAGGGAGTCCATGGTTCTGCCTTTCGGATCGTTCCCGGCCGGCCCGTCGCCGGTGTGCCGGTTCCGCGCCGTGGGCGGACGCCTCAGCCGGGGTCCGGGAGTTGCTCGCACACCCGGTAGGCGTTGGCGAGGAGGGTCAGGGTGGGGTTCGAGGCGCCGGCGGTCGGCATGAACGCGCAGTCGAGGACGTAGAGTCCGGAGACGGTGTGCGACTGGCAGTTCTCGTCGAGCACCGCGGCGTCGGGATCGGTGCCGGCGCGCAGCGTGCCCTGCACGTGTCCGTAGCCGGGGTTCTCCGCGCCGGGGACGTCGTAGCCGCGCAGCTCACCGCCCGCGTCCTGCATCACCTGCACCACGCGGTCGATGGCGTAGCGGGCCGCGGCCAGGTCGTAGGCGTGGTGCCGGTACCAGATCCGGGCCGCGGGCATGCCCCACGGGTCGGTGACGTCGGGGTCGAGTTCGACCCGGTTGTCGTACAGGGAGAGCGCCTCGCCGGTGAAGGAGAAGGAGACGCCGCCCTGGTGACGCAGTTCCTCGAGGTAGGTGTACAGGTCCTCGCCCCACAGGCCGCCGCGGCCGGGTCCGAGCGCGGCGCCCTTGGCGAGCCTGACCGGCGGCACGCACGTGTACGGGTCGTACACGGAGAACTTGCCGGCCTTGGTGACCGGGGTGGCGGGGTCGTCGACCACGTACAGGTCGCGCAGTTGCAGGGAGCCGATCGCGGTGGAGGGCTGCTGGGCGCCGTTGCCGGTCCACACGGGCTGGAGCGGCAGGGTGACTTCGGCGCTTCCGTGGGTGTGGTAGGTCAGGTAGCGGCCGATCATCCGGTTGGGGTCGGGCACCTGCGACACGAGGAACAGTCGCGCCGACTCGATGGTCTGGACGGACACGATCACCTGGGAGGCGCCCAGGAACCGTTCGGGTCCGCCGGGTTCGGTGCGGTACATCACGCCGCGCACCCGCCCGCCCTCGTGGACGAGCCGGGTCACGCAGTGCCCGGTCAGCAGGTCGCACCGGCCGGTGGCCAGGGCGCGCTGGAGCACCGTGTTCAGCGCCGAGGCCCGTGAGTTGAGACCGCAGCCGAAGAACTGGTTGAAGCCGCAGAACGAGCAGGCCGGACGGCCGTCGTTCACGCGGGAGTTGATCGCCCGGGGGCCGAGGTAGGGCTGCATCCCGGCGCGGCCGAACACCTCGGTCAGGAACGGCACGGCCGCGTGCGGGCGCAACGGCGGCATGGCGTAGTCGTAGCCGGCCCGTATCGGCTCCTGGGCCGGGGACTGCCGGGCCCGCCCGGAGACGCCCCACTCGTACTCGGCCCGCTCGAACCAGGGTTCGAACTCGCGATAGCTCCACGGCCAGTCCACCATGTCCGCCTCGGGCGGCACGTCGCGCAGGTGGTCGAGGACGCGGAAGTCCTCCTCGGTGTAGCGGGGCACGTTGGCGTCCCACACGTTCGTCGCGCCGCCGACCATGTTGACGTTCCACCAGCGCTCGACCGGGGTGGGGCGGTCCTGGTCGGGTCCGGCCATGTAGATGTTGGGGTCGGTGTCGCGGTGCGGGATGAGCGTCTTGTGCGTGTGGAAGTGGAGTTCGTCGTAGGGCAGGAAGTCGTCGGCGACCGGGAGCGGGCCCTTCTCCAGCACGGCGACCCGGCGTCCTCGCGAGGTGAGCACGCGGGCCGCGGTGCCGCCGCCCGCGCCGGCGCCCACGACGATCGTGTCGTACCGGCCGGGTGCGGTCGTCGTCGCGGTCATGACTCCTCCCCGGGCCGGTCTGCGGTCGTGGTGGCGGGACCGGTGAAGGGTTCGGCCGGCGTGGGGTAGCCGTACCAGCGCCAGATCACCGCTTCGCGGTTGCCGCCCCAGCGGGGGTCGCCGAAGCAGCCCTCGATGCAGTGGGCCCGCAGCAGGGCGAATGCGGCCGGCTGGGCGGGCGCGGCCTGGGGCCAGGCGGGCAGGGCCCCCGCTGCCAGGTCGCGCAGCAGCGCGGTGGCCTCGGCGCGGTCGAGTTCGGCGACGCCGTGTCCGCCGTGCGCCTGTTGCGCGGCGGTGTCGAGAGCGGCGAGCAGCACCGGGTAGGCCAGGCGCCACGCCGGAATCTCGGGATGCGTCTCGGGGCCCATGGCCAGGAGCCGGTCGACGTATTCGGCGGCGTCCGCATCGGCCGCGCCGGGTCGTCGGGGTCCGCCGGGCAGGACCGCGTCGAAGAGCACCTCCACGGCGCGCCGCTGGTCCTTGTCGAAGAAGCCGGTGCCGGGTGTTCGCAGGAGCCACATGATCAGGCCTTTCCGGCGGTCAGGGGCACCCCGTCCGCGCTGTCCGCGACGCCCGCGCCGTCGAGCGCCTCCTCCGCCGCGCCGACGATCGCCGCGTAGGGGCCGATGTCCGGCGGGCCGGTGCGGCGGACGACGGAGAGCACGGTCGCGTCGTCCGCGTCGGTGAAGTGGCGGCCCAGTTCCGGGTACAACTCGTCGTCCTCGCGTGCCGCATGCGCCCGGAAGAGCAGGACGAAGCCCTCCGTGCAGCGGCGGAAGTCGGAGATCGCGTGGGACGCGTCGCGGGGGTCGCCGTTCTGCATCCGCTGCCAGGCGACACGGATCGCCTCCCCGTAGGCGCGGACCTGGTCGTGCTGGTCGAACATCCAGCGGGCGCGGTCCGACGGCATGCCGCGTGCGACGGCCAGCGGCACGATCGCCTCCTCGGCCTTCATGTGCGCCCGGTCCACGAAGTCGGTGAGCGCGTACACGAGCATCCCCATCGCGGTGCGCACCCCCGGCGGGAGGTCCTGTGGCCGGTGCACCGGGTCGAGCGCCTGCACGATGCGGCTTCCGCACACGAGGAGGCGTTCGCCGAGCAGGTGCTCCTGTTCGAGGAACTCCTCGAAGGCACGGCCGCTGTTGCGGACCGACTCCCCCTGCCGGGTGATCACCGCGGGCTGGAACTCCTTGCCGGGCGGCGACGGCTTGAGCACGCCCCGCATGCCGGCCGCCTGGGCGGCGAGGACTTCGACGAGGTTCTCCCCGACGAACAGGCACCGCTCGATCGGCACCCCCATCTGATCGGCCGCGAAGCGGAAGATGGCGGGATCGGGCTTGTTCAGCTTGGCCTCGTGGTTGATCACGATGCCGTGCGGGTCCAGGACGTCGGCGAGGTGGACGACGCTGCCGTCGTTCTCGGTGACGACGGCCTCGGCGATCATCCGGTGTCCCTGCTCGGCGCTGACCTCCGCGGGCAGGTTGGTGATCACGCCGACACGCAGCCCCACCGGGTCCCGCACGGCGTGGAGCAGGATCTCGGTGCTGGGCCGGTACAGCGCGAGATGACCGGGCCGGTCGACGTCGCCGAGGGTGTCGCGCAGGTCGAAGAAGACCGCGTCGCAGTCGACGGTGGTGCCGGGCATGGGACACCCCTTCCGTGGACGTGTACGAGCCGCACGGACGCGACGTCACGGGGCTCGTCGCGGGGCTCGCCGGGCGGTCGTGGACCGCACCACCAGCAGACCGGTCCGCGGGCCGCACGGCATCGTGGAAAACCCTGATTCCGGTACGTGATCGTCCGGTGACGAGCACCTACCGGGTACGACGGAGCCGTCACGCCCTCGTCGCCCCGCCGGCCCGGGACGGGCGGCGGCCCCGGCGGGCCCGGCGGGCCGGCTGCGGAGGCCCCCACGGGCGGGGCGTCGCCCGAGCGGTCCGACCGTCCTGCCACAACCGGTGCCACCGGCAGTTCGGCTTCGAGCCCGCCCGCAGACGTCGTGCCACGTCCGACGGCCCGGTTCCCTGCCCGCACCCGCACTGTCTCCCCGGTGCAGTCCTCCCTGTGCGGACATCGCACGGTCACCTCGGAGGAAGCCTCAGCGACGGAGTCCTCGGGCAGGCGGCGCCTCCAGGCGGGCGGAGTCTTCGGGCAGGCGGAGTCTTCGGGCAGGCGGCAAACCGTCCCGAACCTGCACGTCAGCGAGGTGAACGTCCACTCAGAACGCGGGGGCCATCCGGAGCAGCTCGCTCGGTCTGCGGATCGAGGCCGGTGATTCACGGTGCAGCCCGGCGATGTCCGGGCCCTCGTCGCCCAGGATCATCAGCAGCGCCCGCTCGCTGACAACCAGCACCACGACGTAGCCGCCGGTGCAACGGGTGACCACGTCGCGCAGGCCGCCCAGACCGGCCTCGGCCGCGGTGCGCCGGCCGAGGCCGAGCATCACGGCCGACAGGGCGGCGGCCGACTCGGGGTGGGCGGCCACGGTGTCGGCGGCCACCAGCAGGCCGTCGGCGGTCGAGATGACGCTCTCGGAGATCCCATGACTCGTTCACGGAGGGACTTCAACTCGTCGACGAGGGTTTCGGACGACGTCTGGCTGCTCATGGTGCACTCTTCTCGGCCTGTTCGGCCTGTTCGGTCTGTTCTGCGGGGTGTGCGTTCGGCGGCTCTCGGCACAGGTAGGCGTGCAGCGCGCGGTCTCGACCGGGTGGTTCGGATGGTTGGAGTTGACGAGTGTGAACTGCCGCAGTGGTCCGAAGTGCGCCTCGATCGTGTGTTGGCCCAGGAGGCGCTGGTCGGGGTGAAGTGAGCTTTGCCCCGCGACGTGGACACCCTGACACTTGGATCTTGTCGATCCAGGAAGGGAAGTCCAGGTGGGACGTCCGTCGAAGTACTCGGACGAGTTCCGTCGTGATGCCGTCGCGCTGTACCGGGCCGCGGAGGGCCGGCGCACGTTCGCGTCGGTCGCGAAGGAGATCGGGGTCAACCACGAGACTGAGGTAACCCCCGGAGTGTGGACACAGGGGTTTCATGCCGTGAGGGAGAGTTTAGTACTCCGGCTGTAGATCGTGATCTTCATGGTTGTTGGGTGGCTTGTCGCTGGTAGTGGCTGGTGCGCGAGCGTGCTTGGTGCTGGCGGCGCCATGCGGACCAGTGCAGGCGGTGGGCGAGGTCGCGGGCCGGTGCGAGCAGGGCTGCGAACAGTCTTTGGATCTCGTTGCAGGTCAGCGGGCTGAGCTCGGGGGTCGTGGTGGTCGTGGCCCGTTCGATGGCGGCTGTGACGGCGAGGAAAGCGTGCGCGAGCATGGCCAGGGTGGTCCAGCGGTGCCAGGAGACCCAGCGGCGGACCTGGCGCTCGTCCAGTCCGGCCGGGCTCTTCGCGGCTTGGAAGGTCTCCTCGACTGTCCAGCGGCGGCCGGCCACCTTGGCCAGTGCGGTCAGGGGGACGGGGCGGGGTGAGTGGCAGCGGTAGTAGGCGAGTTCGCCGGTGCGTCGGTTGCGTCGCACGAGCAGCCGCCGATGCCCCGAGGTGCCGCTCGGGCTGGTGATCTCGACCTGGGCCCAGTCATAGAAGCGGTGGCCCTTGGCTCCGGCTCCCGCCGACAGCCGCTGCCAGGCTTTCTTCGGCAGGCCGTGGGCCAGCACGCCAGCCGGGAAGATGCCCGCGTGGGTGGGGACGGGCCGTTTGCGCGAGATGGCCAGGACGTAGCCGATCTGACGCTGTTCCAGGTCGGTGCTCAGGTGCGGGTCGCCGCCGTCGACCTCATCACCGGTGACCCACCTGGCCCGGACTCCGGCGTCCAGGGCCTGGGCGATCATCTCGGTGGCCAGGGCGGGCTTGGTCGCGAACCTCAGGTCGTCGGGGATGCCGACCGAGCGGCACCGCTGCGGGTCCTGGGTCCAGGACCGTGGGATGTAGAGGCGGCGGTCGATGGCGGCGTGCCCGGCCGCACTCGCGTAGACGAGGTAGACCGCGACCTGGGAGTTCTCGATCCGGCCCGCGGTTCCGGTGTACTGGCGCTGGACCCCGACGCTCGCGGTGCCCTTCTTCAGGTCCCCGGTCTCGTCGACGACCAGTACGGCGTCCTCGTCGCCGAGGTGCTCGACTACGAAGTCCCGTATGTCGTCACGCACTCGGTCGGCATCCCAGCGGGCCCGGCTGAGCAGGTGCTGCCTGCCGGGCCCGCTGGCGTTACCGGCGTGCTCGGCGATCGTCCAGCAGTTCTTCCTTGGCAGGTCCGCGAGCAGCCCCAGCACGAACGCCCTTGCTCGGCGGCGGGGTTCCACCCGGGCGAACCGGCCCGCCACCTTGCCCATCAGGCCCTCGAATACCGATTGCCACCGAGCAGGATCTACGCTGTGGCCCACGGCCACCGGCTGATCTTCGTTTGTCGACACAACTCACGATGATCAACGGTGGCCGTCCTCATCGGAGACCAACCTCACTCAGCACGATCAAGGCCAGCGTCAGACCGGCTGTCCGCTGTCAGAGGGTGGCAGCACGCAGCACGATCAGGGCGACGGAGGCCACAGTGAGGACCACCGCCGGAGACGCGCCCTTGCGGTCGCCGACGCGCAGGTGGAAGGCGACCGCCCCAGCGAAATAGAGCGTCAGGCCGATCGCGGCGGCGATTCCGACGGGTCCCCACCAGAGTCCGGCGATCACACCGGCCGCGCCCGCGATCTGAGCGCCGATCAGGAGAGCCATCATGCCCTGCGGCACTCCGAGGGTGGACATCTGCTCGGTGATGTGCCGCGTCCGCAGAGACTTGGCCCCGGCCGATACCAGGAGAAGCGCCGACATGAACACGGTGACGACGGCAAGGGAGACGAACATGGCTGAAACCTCAATCGTGCGAAAGGCGAGTAAGGGGGCGTGCGCACCTCGACGACGATAGGCGGCCAACAGGTACCTCCAGGTAACCTTCGGGGCATGAGCCTGCGACCCGGAATTGCCTTCCTCGCCGACTGTCCCGCTCTCCTGGCCATGGAGATCATCGCCAGCAAGTGGTCCATGGTCACGCTCTTCGCGCTGACCGACGGCCCGTTGCGCCACGGCGAGCTGGTCGAGCTGAGCGGTGGCATTTCACGCAAGGTACTGACCCAGACGTTGCGCCGGCTCCAAGCCAACGGGCTCGTCGAGCGGCACGCGTACGCCGAGGCGCCACCGCGCGTGGAGTACGGCCTGACCGATCTCGGGCGAACCCTGGAGGAACCCATCAGGATGCTCACCGCATGGGCGCGGGAGAACGGCGAGGCGGTCGTCACCTTCCGGGAAGCAGCCGAGGCGGCCAGGACCATCGAGGCGGACCAGGCGACCCCGGTGAAGACCCCTCATGTTGATGAGAACCCGAGCCGTTTCTGATCAATAGAAGAGGCTGGACCCGTAGACCCTGCCGTCGCCGGAGACTTGGCCATCCTCGTGATCGGGGCCCTCCTGCAAGAGGCCAACGACGACCGTCGCCTCAGGGTCAAGCCCCTGGTCCTGAAGGAGCTCCCGCAACCGAACCCAGAGGGCGCTCGTACCAGTCCGCAGATACTCGGTGCACTGGAGACGATGCTCGAAGCCATGAGCTCAGCCTTCCAGTCCGCCCGGCGCAGCGGCACGGATGAGGCCACCCATGATCGACGACGGGCGGCGGCAACGACAGGTCGCTCCGCAACAGTGATCAAGAACTACAGCTGGAGTATTAGCCGGGGCGTGGTCTCGCTGTTCGAACTCGAGTGGTCAGAGGTAACCGAGGGCGCTGTGGCGCCGGCGGGTGTTGTGGTAGGTGAGCCGGCGGAAGACCTCGAGCCTGATCCGGGCTGCTGTCGTGGTCGGCGTGCCGTGCAGGGACTCGCGTTTCAGGCTCTGCCAGAGGCTCTCGGCCGGGGCGTTGTCGTAGGACGAGGCGATGCGTCCCGTCGAGCTGCGAATGCCGTGACGGTCGCAGGCCTCCGCGAAGGCCGCTGACGTGTATGGGACCCGCGGTCCGCATGGAAGATCACTCCGGTGACGTCGCCGCCCCGGGCGGCAACCGCGGCCTGGAGCACGTTGATGACCAGCGAGGTCCGCATGTGGGTGGCCATCGACCGGCCCCACCACCCGGCGCGAGCGGATGTCGATCGCAGAAGCCGGGAAGAGCCAGGTGCCGGCGGCCCGGATGTAGGTGATGTCGCCGCACCGGCGTTCGTCCAGGCGCTCGGCGGTGAAGTCGCGCTCGATGAGGTCCGGCACCGGTGGAAGTGGCTTCGTTCACTTCTCAGGACAGCGTTTGTCGATGAGTTCGGACAGCGGCTGGTGATCACGCTACCCGCAGATGTTCACGAGTTTTGACAGCACCGTGTCTTCACCGGGTGCCGCTGTCCGTCTCGGAGCCCGCTGTCGGGGCCCGGCGCTAGGGTCGTGGTGTGAGTGACTACTACGACTTGTTCCTGGCTGTGGACCTGCGGCCGGATGTGCCCGAGCCCGTCCTTCAGGAGCTCCGGTGGCTCCTGGGGCAGGCCGAGATGCCGCCGGTGCTGCAGTCGGCTGACTGGGAGTCACACGGTGTCCCCTGGCGGGTCTTCGATGGTGGTGAGGCGAGTCATTCGTTCGATGGGGTGGACACCTGCGTCCTGGTCCGTGCCGTCAACAAGCCGAACCCGGATGGCAGTGTCCCTTGGGCTCTGACGGTCCGGACCTGCATCCACGAGGACGAATTCGGCGTGATGATGGAGGTCGTTGAATGGCTTCTTCGGCAGGCGACCACGGAGGGTTGGGTCGGATTCCTCCGCGACTCGGCTCACAGCCACTCGTTAATTGCGGCGACCAGCACGGTCGCGTGATAGCGGACAGCGAGCTTGTCATACCTCGTGGCGACCGCGCGGTGGCGCTTGAGCCTGTTGATCCCACACTCGACCGCGTGCCGCTGCTTGGAGTCGTCCTTGTCGAACTTAGGTGGGCGGCCGCCTGGGGAGCCGAGCCTCTGGCGGTTGCGGATCTGGTCCGCCTTCTCCGAGATGGTGCACTTCACGCCGCGTCGTCGCAGGTAGGCGCGGTTCGCGCGGGAGCCATACGCCTAATAGGCATCGAGGTCGGTGGTTGCCGGCCTCGATGCCTATTAGGTTCTGTCCGGCGGATCATGGTCAATCAATCAGGCACTGCCGCCGGTCTGGTTGGGGCTGTGAGGGATGCTAGAAGCCTGACTACGTAGGGAGGTCCCGGGTGGCGATACCGCCGTGGTGGGAAGAACTGATAGGCGTCAGCAACATCCTGGTGGATGCTGACCGTGCCGAGGTCGAGAGCTGGCGAGGTGTCGCCGGCGACTCCATTGCGGGTGACCAGGATGACGTTCCGCCACTGACGATTCGGCTGGGCACTTTGGGGAGCGTCTATGGCGAGCACGCGGCCGAGTTCACGGCGGAGCAGACCCAGCGGCTGTTCCGTCTCCTGGAGAAGATCCTGGTGGAGGGCGGTGATGACGAGAAGGATGCCGTGGCCACCGGCTTCTTCGAGGCACTGTTGAATGCTTGGGACAAGGGGCTCGACTGAGCCTTCCCCCGGGACGTGGACACCGGAGTTTCATGCGGCGAGGGTGATCCTACGGGACGCCGCTGTCTGATGTTCGAACTGGATCGGGCTGAGGTAGCCGAGCGTGGAGTGGCGGCGGCGGAGGTTGTAGAAGGAGATCCAGCGAAACACGTCCAGCCGCGCCTGATGCCGGCTGGCCCAGCGCGCGCCGTGCATCAACTCGCGTTTCAGCGAGGCGAAGAAGCTCTCCGCGGCGGCGTTGTCGTAGCTGGAGCCGACCTTCCCCATGCTCCGCCGGACGCCGTAACGCCGGCAGAGTCTCGCGAACTCGGCCGAGCCGTATTGCGAGCCCCTGTCCGAGTGAAAGATCACGCCTTCGACTCGGCCGCCGCGGGCGGCCACCGCGGCCTCCAGCGCGTCGGCCACCAGTTCCGTGCGCATGTGGTCGGCCAGCGACCAGCCCACCAGGCGGCGCGAGTGCAGGTCGATCACGGTCGCGAGATACATCCACGAACCGCCGACCGGCAGATACGTGATGTCGCCGACCCACCGGACATCGGGCCCGTCCGCGGTGAAGTTCCGACCGATCAGGTCCGGCACGGGTGGCGCGCTCCTGTCCTGGACGGTGGTGCGGCAGCGTTTTCGCAGGTGACGGCCCACGATGCCGTGCTCGCGCATCAGGCGGGCTATCCGCTTGCGGTTGACCACGCGGCCCCGGGCCCGCAGTTCCGCGTGCACCCTCGGCACCCCGTAAGCGCCCCGGGTCTCCCGGTGGACTTCGCGGATCTCGCCCACGAGCACGGCCTCGGCCGCCGCCCGATCGGCACGGGCCCGAGCCCCGGCCTGCCATGCGTAGTACCCGGAACGGGCGACGCCCAGGACCTCGCACAACCGCTGGACGC
>NZ_BAAALD010000127.1:0-17511 GCF_039528095.1 Kitasatospora arboriphila | reverse complement strand
CGGCCGGAGCGCCAGCGGGGGCCTCGGCGTGCGCGGCGGCCGGAGCGGCGGCCGGGACGGCGCCGTGGGCGCTCGCGGCGGAGGCGGCGGTGACGGGGATGGCGATGGCGGCGGCGGCCACACCGGTGGCGACGGCGACGCGGGACAGACGGGTGCCCAGAACGGACATGGGGGTGTTCCTCTCCGACGCCTGCGAGGTGAGCTGTCGGGTTCGGGCGGGGAGTTCGCCCGGTCGCGGAAATGACGCGACTTCACCCCAAGCCGTCCCCGGATCACCGGGTGCGGCACTTACCTTGGGTCCCCCGCTCCTGCCGTGCACGGAAGGGTGCGTGACCCCGGACGGCGGCAGGACTCGGCGTTCCGCCCGGTGGCCCGCCCAGCCGTTGTGGCCGGGCAGGCTCCGAGGAAAACCGATGGGCCCCTCCGGTGGCAAGCTCCCCGTCTCCGGAGGCCCTCGGGGGCCCCTGCGGGGGTCACTCTCCGCCCGCCGCCGGTGGGCGGAGCGCAGTCACCGCAGTGACCGTACGTGCCCGGATCATCAGCAGTCAGGCAAATCGGACACCCCGCGTGGCTGCCCGCTCGCGGCCCGGCACGGATCATGGCCCGCCCGGTGACGCTGGTCACCCGGGGGGCCGATAGCCTCGCTCCCGAGCGGTGTTCGACCCCTTTTCGAGCGAGGAGCCCGGGTGCGCGCGCAGTCCCGGCTGGATGTGATCCAGCGCAGCGTCGTCCGGGAGATGGCCCGGTTCGGTCAGCGGTTCACGGTCGAGGGCAGTGTGGTCCGCGGGCCCGGGACGACGGCCGTGGCGGTGCGGGAGCACCCCGGCGAGGGCGGCGGCGCGGGGCACGTCGACCTCGGTTTCGCCTTCGACGTGGGGCGGGCGGGCGGCCCGGTGGTGTGGGACTGCACGGCGGGCCTCGGCCGGACGGAGGAGGAGCGGCTGGAGAGCGCGGTGCGGATGTGGGCGACCACCACCGCGGCCGCCGTGGTCGAGCTGCAGGAGGGCCGCGGGGCGCACGGCGACCACGTCCGCGCGGCGCGGTTGCCGGGTTGGCAGGCCGTGCAGGGACCGGCCGCCGTCTTCGGCTTCGACAGTGAACGGCTGTCGGAGTGGCTCGCCGGCCACCGGCTGCTGCCGGAGCTCGCCGAGGTGCTGGCCCCGGAGCTGGCTCCGGACGGTGCGGAGCCGGCCGTGACGGGTGTGAAGCTGTTCCTGGGCGGCCGGGCGGGCGAGGACGTCGCCGAGGTCCGGGTCAACGGCGCGGTGTCCGAGTCCGCCTCGGCGGCGCTGCGTGCGCTCGGCTGGCCGCGCGGCGAACGGCTGTGCTGGGCACGGCTGTTCGTGCTGATGGTGCCGGAGGGCCGGCCCGTCGGGGAGGCCCCCGCGGCGGTTCGCTCCGTCCCCGTGGACGCCGGCGGCGCCCGGCCCGCCGGGGCCGTGGGGAACACTGCGCCCGCCGCGCCCGCCACGCGGCTGGGGGTGCTGGCCCGCTGGCGGCGGGCCCGGGCCGGACGGTAGGTCCGGGCGGCCGGCTCACGACGGCGGTCGGCCCGGGTCGGGCGACACCGCCGGGACGGACGGGCACGACCGGGTCGGACGACACCGCCGGGACGGGGACGGAACCCGGCCCGCGAGGGCGGAGTCCGTCCCGCGAAGGGGACTTCGGCCCACCGGAGCGGAGTTCGCCCGCCGGGGCGGAGTCCGGCCCGCGGGAGGGGTCAGCTCGCGACGGAGGAGATGGTCTTCGCCAGCTGGTTGAGGAAGTCCTGGATCGGCCGGGCCGCCGTGGACTGGCTCACCATGAAGCCGAAGAGCGCCGCGATGATGGCGTGGCTGGTCTTCAGCTGCTTGTTGCGGATGAAGATGACGACGATGACGCCGAACAGGAACAGCGCGGAGACGGAGAAGGCCACCCTGGCTCACTTCCTCAATCTGTGGCAGGGGTTCGTGCTGGAACCCCGTGTCGGAACCGGACCGCGGCCTGCGCCGACCGTCCCTGGCACGAGTCGACCGATCCCGCCGCCGTGGAGGCGTCCGCGGCGACGGTGACGCCTGCTGTCTGCCGCACCTCTCGCCCCCCGTCCCCCGAGCATCGACCAGCCCACCCGGACTCAGTGTGGTCGTTCGTGCTGCCTGCGTAAAGGACTAGCCGAGAGCCCGGAGCGAAGATCCTGCCATGTGAGACGAATTTCCGCCGACCGAGACGATAGCCGATGTCTTCTGACGAACCGTCGGCGGGGGCGGGGTGGAACGCGCCGGAATGGCCAATCGGCAGGCCCGGGGCCCGCGCTCCGCAGGTGAAGAGGTTGTCAGGATTGGCCGAAGATCACTCCCGGGGGTTGACAGGCGCTACTGCCGCCACACCAGCAGCACGGCGCGGTCGTCGTTGACGTCCTTGGCGACGGTCTCGATGAGGCGGCCTGCGGCGCCGCGGAAGCCGTTGACGACGAGTCGGTCGGCCTCGCCCATCAGCCGGTCCATGCCCTCGGCGAGGTCGCGGCCGGGGATCTCGACCATGCCGTCGGTGCACAGCATCAGCACGTCCCCGCTGTCGAGCCGGCCGCGCAGGCCCTCGAACTTGGCACCGTCGTAGATGCCGAGCAGCGGGCCCTCCTCGGACTCCTTGGCCTCCCAGACGCCGGTACCGCCGTGCCGCTGCATGCCGGGCAGGTGGCCGGCGGAGAGCAGTTCGTACTGGCCGGTGTCGAGGTCGAGCACCAGGTGGACGGCGGTGGCGAAGCCCTCCTCCCACTCCTGGCGCAGCAGGTAGCCGTTGGCGGCGGGCAGGAAGTCGTGCGCGGGCAGCGAGCCGAGCAGTCCGCCGAAGGCGCCGGAGAGCAGCAGGGCACGGCTGCCGGCGTCCATGCCCTTGCCGGAGACGTCGGCGAGGACGACCTCCAGGGTGCGGCCGCCGGGGCCGGTGCGGGCGGCGACCACGAAGTCGCCGGAGAAGGACTGGCCGCCGGCGGGGCGCAGCGCCATGTCCGCGGACCAGCCCTCGGGCAGCCGGGGCAACTGGCTCTGCACCCGGAGCCGTTCGCGGAGGTCGAAGAGCATGGTGCCGCCGCCGCGCCAGGGCACGCCGACCCGGCTGCGGAACTGGGCGAGCAGCAGGCCGGCGACGCCGACCGCGCCGACGACCAGGGCGGCGCCGGGGGTGACGCCGTAGACGTAGGCGTCGGGGTTGTCGCTGGCGACGCGTTCGCCGGTGTGGATGAGCGATTCGGTGGAGAGGCCGACCGCGGCGGCGGCGTAGAGCAGGACGAGGGTGCCGGGGCGCAGCAGCAGGGAGCCGGCGAGGACGGGGAGCACCAGGGAGGTGGGCGGCACCCAGGCCGGGATCCAGATGTTGAGGACGACGAGCAGCGGGACGGCGGCGAGGAAGAGCGCGAAGGCGAGCCAGTCGGGGGCGGCGCCGCGGAAGTAGTCGACGCCGGTTCGGCGCACGGTGCGTCGGGCCCGGCGGAGCCTCGTGCGCAACCGGGCCGTCACGGGCTCCCTGGCCGCGCTCGCGGTGGGGCCCGTCGCAGTCGTCCGGGGCGGGGTGCCCTGCGTGCTGCCAGCCATGGGGTCCGACCTTATCCACGGTTGCGGGTCGGCGTCGACGCCTGCGCCGGGGCTGCGCGGGCGCCCGGGTGTTCTGCGGCGGGTTTCGGCCGGGTGGCGGGAGTGCGCCGTCGTCCGCGCTCCGGGGGCGCGTGCCGTCGTCCGGGCGCCGGGTGGTGACGGCGCGGCGGTAAGTCGGTCGCACACGGCCGGCGCCGGGTGCGAGGGTGGGCGGCATGACGACAGGTGACACCGGCACGCTGACGGTCCGTCCGCTCGCCGCGGAGGAGTGGGACGGCTGGTACCGCCGGCTGGAGGTCGCGTTCGGCGGTGAGGAGGAGTCGGCCGAGGAGCGGGAGCTGTACCGCTCGCTGACCGAGGTCGGACGTTCCCTGGTGGTGTGCGACGGTGCGGAGCCGGTCGGTGGCGGCGGGGCGTTCAGCTTCCGGATGGCGGTGCCCGGCGGGGCGGTGCTGCCGGTGGCGGGCGTCACCATGGTCGGCGTGCTGCCCACCCACCGCCGCCGGGGCGGGCTGACGGCGCTGATGCGGAGGCTGCTGGACGACGTACGGGCCGCGCGGGAGCCGCTGGCGGCGCTGACCGCCTCGGAGCCGGGCATCTACGGCCGGTTCGGGTTCGGGCGGGCCACCTGGCGGATGGCGGTGAAGGTGCCCTGCCACCGGGTGTCGCTGCCGGTGGCGGAGAACCCGGCGCTGCGGTTGCGGCTGGCCGACCCGGTGGAGGCCTCGCCGGCCTGCGAGGAGCTGTACGCCGCGCTGGTGCCGGGGCGTCCGGGCCGGCTGGAGCGGAGCCCCGGCTGGGAGCGGCACCCGCTGCTGGACGTGCCGTCCTCGCGGGGCGGCTTCTCGCCGCGGCAGTGCGTGCTCGCCGAGGACGCCGAGAGCGGCAAGCTGCTCGGCTACGCCCGCTACTCGGCGAAGGTGGACTGGTCGGCGGCGGACAACGCGGTGGGCCGGGTGAAGGTGCGGGACGTCGAGGCGCTGACGCCTGCGGTGTACGCGCGGCTGTGGCGCTTCCTGCTGGACCTGGACCTGGTGGACACGGTGGAGGCGGGGAACCTGCCGGTGGACGATCCGCTGCTGCACCTGGTGTCGGACGTGCGCCGGCTGGAGCCGCGGCTGAGCGACGCGCTGCACCTGCGGCTGGTGGACGTCGGGGCGGCGCTGGAGTCGCGGGGCTACGCGCAGCCGCTGGACGTGGTGCTGGAGGTGGCGGACGGCTTCTGTCCGTGGAACGCGGGTCGCTGGCGGCTGCGCAGTGCCGGGCCCGGCCGGGCGACGAGCTGTGTCCGCACCGGGGCGCCGGCCGATCTGGTGCTGGACGTCCGGGAGCTGGGGTGCGCCTACCTCGGCGGGGAGACGCTGGCGGCGCTGGCCCGGGCGGGTCTGGTCACCGAGCTGCGGGAGGGGGCGCTGGCGCAGGCGTCGCGGGCGTTCGCCTCGGACGTGGCACCCTGGCTGCCGCACGGGTTCTGACGGCCCGTGCGGCCCAGGCGTCTCGGAGGGGTCGGTCAGCCCTGGGGGTGGTGGGCCGGGATCGGCGGGAGCTCGCCGGTGGTCTCGTACTCGCTCAGCATCTCGATCCGGCGGGTGTGCCGGGCCTCGCCGCTGTACGGGGTGTTGAGGAAGATCTCGACGAACTTGGTGGCCTCGTCGAGGGTGTGCATGCGGCCGCCGACGGAGATGACGTTGGCGTTGTTGTGCTCGCGGCCGAGGGCGGCGGTCTGCTCGCTCCAGGCGAGCGCGGCGCGGACGCCCTTGACCTTGTTGGCGGCGATCGCCTCGCCGTTGCCGGAGCCGCCGATGACGACGCCGAGGGCCTCGGGGTCGGCGGCGGTGCGCTCGGCGGCGCGCAGGCAGAACGGCGGGTAGTCGTCCTCGGCGTCGTAGATGTGCGGGCCGCAGTCGACCGGCTCGTGGCCGGCCCCCTTCAGCCACTCGACGAGGTGGTTCTTCAGTTCGTATCCGGCATGGTCGGAGCCCAGGTACACGCGCATGACCATGAGTGTGGCATGCGCGTGCACCGGCCCGCGGGAGGGGGCGGGCGCGTGCCCCTGCGCCCCGGTCAGCGGGTGCGGCCGAGGAGCTTCCAGGCGAGCGGCAGGGCGCCCATGGCGAGGACGGCCTTGAGGGCGTCGCCGACCAGGTAGGGGTAGAGGCCGAGGTCGGCCGCCTTCGCGAGCGGGACGTGCAGGGCGGCGGCGAGGTAGGGCACGCCGACGGCGTAGATCGCGAGGTTGCCGAGGACCATGGCGCCGGCGGTGCGCAGCGGGCTGCGGTCGGCGCCGCGGCGGGCGAGCGCGCCGGTGAGGCCGGCGGCGAGGACGAAGCCGAGGACGTAGCCGAGGCTGGGCATCGTCCAGCCGGAGGTGCCGTCGGCGAACCAGGGCAGGCCGGCGGTGCCGGCGAGCAGGTAGAGGCCGAGGGCGGCGGTGCCGCGGCGGGCGCCGAGGGCGGTGCCGACGAGCAGTGCCGCGAAGGTCTGGCCGGTGACGGGGACGGGCGAGCCGGGCACCGGGACGGACAGCTGGGCGGCGAGGCCGGTGAGGGCGGCGCCGCCGGCGACGAGGGCGAGTTCGCGCACCTGGCCGCCGAGGCGGGTGGTGGCGCGGGGCAGCAGGTCGGCGAGGACGAGGGTGCCGGGGGTGCCGGGGGTGCCGGTGATCGGCGCGGCCGTGGCCATCGGAGGGCTCCGCTTCTGCTCGATGATCAGTGAACAGTTGTGAACCTACGCGCAGGTGTGCGAACTGACGGCGCCGTCTCCGACAAAGCGTCAGGGCCGGGCTTTGTGGGGTCCTGCCTGCGGCACTGCGCCGGCGCTCCGGTGCCACGGTGAGACGTCGGGCACGCAGCGTCACGGGAGTGTCCGAATTGCGGTCTCTCGCCGGGATTTCTTGGCGTGTCCATCCGGCCTGCCGAATAGTGGACAACTCGTTCCGATATCCGACGAACTCTGGATGCGCCGATGACGACCACCCCCACGCCCACCCTGGAGCGGCCGGCCACCGAGCCCGCCGCCGAGGGCACGCTGGCTGCGGGCCTCAAGCCTCGCCATCTGTCCATGATCGCGCTCGGCGGCGTGATCGGTGCCGGCCTCTTCGTCGGCTCCGGCGCCGGCATCGCGGCCGCCGGCCCGGCGATCATCCTGGCGTTCGCCATCTCCGGTGTCCTCGTCATGCTGGTGATGCGGATGCTCGGCGAGATGTCCGCCGCCCGCCCGTCCAGCGGTTCCTTCTCGGTGCACGCGGAGCGGGAGATCGGGCCGTGGGCCGGCCTGACCGTCGGCTGGATGTTCTGGACGCTGCTGTGCGTCGGTGTCGCGGCGGAGGCGATCGGCGCCTCGCACGTGATGCAGGGCTGGTTCCCCGGGGTGCCGCTGTGGGTGTGGGTGGCCGTCTTCATGGCCTTCTTCTGCGCCAGCAACCTGGCGGCGGTGAAGAACTTCGGCGAGTTCGAGTTCTGGTTCGCCGCGATCAAGGTCACCGCGATCGCCGCGTTCCTGGTGATCGGCGTCCTGGCCATCACCGGTGTGCTGCCCGGCACCGACTCCCCCGGCGCCGCCAACCTGACCGGCCACGGCGGCTTCCTGCCGAACGGCACCACCGGCCTGGTCACCGGCCTGCTGGCCTCCGTCTTCGCGTACGGCGGCCTGGAGACCGTGACCATCGCCGCCGCCGAGTCCAAGGACCCCCGGCGCAGCGTGGCGGGCGCGGTGCGCACCGCGATGTGGCGGATCGCGCTGTTCTACGTCGGTTCGATGGTCGTGATCGTCACCCTCGTCCCGTGGAACGACTCCTCGATGCTGAGCCCCGGCCCGTACGTGGCGGTGCTGAACAGCCTGGGCATCCCGGGCGCCGGCCAGGTCATGAACGTCGTCGTGCTGATCGCGCTGCTGTCCGCGATGAACGCCAACATCTACGGCTCCTCCCGCATGGCGTACTCGCTGGTGCAGCGTGGCCAGGGCCCGAAGGCGCTGGCCAAGATCGGCGGCGGGGTGCCGCGCCGGGCCGTGCTGGCCTCCTCCGGCTTCGGCTTCCTGGCGGTGCTGCTGAGCTACTGGTGGCCGGACACCGTCTTCACCTGGCTGCTGAACATGGTCGGCGCCTCGGTGCTGGTGGTCTGGGCGTTCATCGCGGTGGCGCAGCTGCGGATGCGGCGGCGGCTGGAGCGTGAGGCGCCGGAGCAGCTGTCGGTGCGGATGTGGGCCTTCCCGTACCTGACCTGGGTGGCGCTGGCCGGCATCCTGGGCGTGCTGGCGCTGATGCTGCTGGACGAGAACAACCGGATCCAGCTGTACTTCACCGGCGGTCTGGCGGTCGCGCTGGCCGTGGCCGGCTGGCTGAAGCAGAAGCGGGCCGTGACGGCCTAGGGCACGGGTACGACGGAGGGGCGCGGGATAACCCGCGCCCCTCCGTCGTACTCCCCGCCGGGGTCCTTACTCGAAGGACGGGCCGGCGGTGCGGGTGCGCTTGATCTCGTAGAAGCCCGGGGTGGCGGCGACGAGCAGGGTGCCGTCCCACAGGCGGGCGGCGGCCTCGCCACGCGGGGTGGGGGTGACCACCGGGCCGAAGAAGGCGATCCGGTCGCCGTCCGGGCCGTCGACGGCGATCACCGGGGTGCCGACGTCCTCGCCGACCAGCGAGATGCCCTCGCGGTGCGAGGCGCGCAGGGCGTCGTCGTGGGCGTCGGTGTCGGCGGCGTCGGCGAGCTCGACCGGCAGGCCGGCGGCCTCCAGGGCGGCCTCGATGGTGGCCCGCTCGTTCGGCAGGCCCTGGTTGTGGAAGCGCAGGCCGAGCTCGGTGTAGAGCGGGCCGAGCACCTTGTCGCCGTGCGCCTGGGCGGCGGCGATCAGCACGCGCACCGGGCCCCAGCCCTTCGCGAGCAGTTCCTTGTACTTCTCGGGCAGCTCGTCCCGGCCCTCGTTGAGCACGGACAGGCTCATCACGTGCCAGCGGGTGTCCACCGGGCGCAGCTGCTCGACCTCCAGCATCCAGCGGGAGGTCATCCAGGCCCAGGGGCAGATCGGGTCGAACCAGAAGTCGGCGATCTTGCGGGAGTCGGCAGTCGTCACGGACGGCGTCCTTCGGTCGGCGTTCGGGTGCATGGGTGTACCCCGCGGTGCCAACCGCGCGGCGGCCCGGTTGATTCCGTGCGCACCGCCCGGTGCTGTGCCGGGGCGGCGCGGGCGGCGCGTGAAAGGATGCCCCCGGCCGGGCCCACCGGCGCGGCCGTGCAGTTTTCCTCACAGCGTGCGATCCGGACAAAGGAGTACCGCCGTGCCGGGCAAGAACCTGAGCCGCGAAGAAGCCCAGCAGCGGGCCGAGTTGATCCAGGTGGAGGGCTACCGCGTCCATCTGGACGTCACCTCCGCGCCCGACCCGGCGGTCGACGTCTTCCGCTCCACCACGACCCTGGCGTTCCGCTGCTCCGCGCCGGGCTCGGACACCTTCGTGGACCTGCTGGCGCCGGCCGTCCGCTCGGTGGTGCTGAACGGCCGGGCGCTGGACCCGGCCGAGGTGTTCGACGGCGCCCGGGTGGCGCTGCCGGGCCTGGCCGCGCAGAACGAGCTGGTCGTGGAGGCGGACTGCGCGTACAGCCGCACCGGCGAGGGCCTGCACCGGTTCGTCGACCCGGCGGACGGCGAGACCTACCTGTACACCCACTTCGAGCCGGCCGACGCCCGCCGGGTGTTCGCGAACTTCGAGCAGCCGGACCTCAAGGCCCCGTTCTCCTTCACCGTGACCGCGCCGGCGGCCTGGGACGTGTACGCCAACGCGGTGCACGAGGAGGTCACCGCGGACGGCAGCGGCAGCCGGACGTGGCGGTTCGTCCCGACGAAGCCGATCTCGACGTACCTGACGGCGGTGGTGGCCGGGCCGTACCACGTGGCCCGCGACCACTACGGCCGCACCCTGCCGGACGGCACCCGGCTGGAGATCCCGCTCGCCGCGACCTGCCGCCGCTCGCTGGCGCCGTACTTCGACTCGGACGAGATCTTCACCGTCACCAAGCAGGGCCTGGACTTCTTCCACGACGAGTTCGACTACCCGTACCCGTTCGGCAAGTACGACCAGTGCTTCGTCCCCGAGTACAACATCGGCGCGATGGAGAACCCGGGCTGCGTGACCTTCCGCGAGGAGTTCGTCTTCCGCTCGAAGGTGACCGAGGCGGCGTACGAGGGCCGGGCCAACGTGGTGCTGCACGAGATGGCCCACATGTGGTTCGGCGACCTGGTCACCATGAAGTGGTGGGACGACCTGTGGCTGAAGGAGTCCTTCGCGGACTTCATGGGCTCGTTCTCGCAGGTCGAGGCGACCCGGTACCGGGCGGTGTGGATCACCTTCGCGAACCGCCGCAAGGCCTGGGCGTACCGGCAGGACCAGTTCCCGACCACCCACCCGATCACGGCGGACATCCGGGACCTGGAGGACGCCAAGCTCAACTTCGACGGCATCACCTACGCCAAGGGCGCCTCGGTGCTCAAGCAGCTGGTGGCGTACGTCGGCCGCGAGCCCTTCCTGGCCGGCGCCCGCACCTACTTCAAGCGGCACGCGTACGGCAACACCGTGCTCACCGACCTGCTGGACGCCCTGGAGGAGACCAGCGGCCGCGACCTGACCGCCTGGTCGGCCGCCTGGTTGCAGACCTCCGGGGTGAACACCCTGGCCCCGCAGCTCACCGTGGACGCCGAGGGCCGGATCACCGAGCTCGCCGTCGTCCAGGACGGCGGCGTGCTGCGCCCGCACCGGATCGCCGTCGGCCTGTACGACCGGGACGAGACCGGGGCGCTGGTGCGCACCGCGCGGATCGAACTCGACGTGACCGGCGGCCGCACGGTGGTCGCCGACGCCGTCGGGCTGCACCGGCCGGCCCTGGTGCTGGTCAACGACGACGACCTGACGTACTGCAAGGTCCGCTTCGACGAGGGCTCGCTGGCGACGCTGCGCGCCGCCCTCGGTGACGTCCGGGACGACCTGGCCCGGGCGCTGGCCTGGTCCGCGGTGTGGAACCTGACCCGCGACGGGCTGATGCCGGCCCGCGACTACCTGGCGCTGGTGCTGGACTTCGCCGGCCGGGAGTCCGAGATCGGGGTGCTGCAGTCGCTGCACCTGCAGGCGCAGACCGCGCTCGACCTGTACGCCGACCCCGAGTGGCGCGAGGAGGGCGGCCGGCTGCTCGCCGAGTGCGCCGTCCGCGAGCTGCGCGCGGCCGTGCCGGGCAGCGACCACCAGCTGGCCTGGGCGCGCTTCACCGCCGCGGCGGCGCACGGCCCCGAGCAGCTGCGGCTGGTCCGCGGCCTGCTGGAGGGCACCGCCCGGATCGACGGTCTGGACGTCGACCAGGAGCTGCGGTGGTCGCTCTGGCTGGCGCTCGCCGCGGCCGGCGCCGCGACCGGCGAGGAGATGGAGCAGGAGCTGCAGCGGGACAACACCGCGAGCGGCCGCCGCCAGCTCACCCAGTGCCTCGCCGCGCTGCCCACGCCCGGTGCCAAGGCCGCCGCCTGGACGGCCGTCGTGGACTCCGACGAGCTGCCGAACGCCCTGGTGGAGGCCCAGATCGCGGGCTTCGCGCAGGCCGGTCAGCGGGAGCTGACGGCGCCGTACACCGAGCCGTACTTCGCGATGCTGGAGGACGTCTGGAAGCAGCGGTCGATCGAGATCGCGATGCGGATCGTCGGCGGCTTCTTCCCGAAGTACCAGACCGGGCAGAAGACCCTGGACGCGGCGGACGCCTGGCTGTCCGAGCACGAGGGGGCGGCGCCGGCGCTGCGGCGCCTGGTGGTCGAGTGCCGTGACGACCTGGCCCGGGCCCTGCGGGCGCAGGCCTGCGACCGGGGCTGACCCGGGGGACGACGAGGGGCGCGGGGATCCGCGCGGCGGGACGGCACACGCGGTGCCCTTCCGACTCGCGCGGATCCCCGCGCCCCTGTTGTCGCTGCCCCTGTGCCCCGGGCGCCGCCGCTACTTGAGCGTGGCCGAGGTGAGGCCGGCCTGGACCTGGCGCTGGAAGGAGAGGTAGACCACCAGCACGGGCAGCATGGCGATCGTCATGCCGGCGAACAGGGCCGGGGCGTCGCTCTTGTAGCCGGACTGGAAGGCGAGGTTGACCAGGCCCTGGGCGAGCATCGAGTGGTCGGCCTCGCCGGCGGTGGTGGGCTGCATCAGGGTCACCGGCAGGATGTACTGGTTCCACTGGCCGAGCACGTTGAAGATGCCGACGCTGATCAGGCCGGGCTTGGCCATCGGCACCATGATCCGGAAGAACGCCCGGGTGTGCGAGCAGCCGTCCAGCATGGCCGCCTCGTGCACGGCGGTCGGCAGGGTGCGGAAGAACGAGTACATGAAGAAGACGGTGAACGGCAGCGAGAACGCCACGTACACCAGGATCAGGCCGAGGTAGCTGTTGAGGCCGAGCAGCGGGCTGACCTCGCCCAGGTTGCGGACCATGAAGAACAGCGGCACCAGGGCCAGGTACACCGGGAACATCGCGCCGGCGACGAACAGGTAGTAGATGACCTTGTTGCCCCTGAACTCGTAGCGGGCCAGCACGTAGGCGGCCATCGAGCCGAGCAGCATCGTCAGCGTCAGCGAGCCCGACAGGACGATCAGGGTGTTGACGAAGAATCCGCCGATGCCCTTCTCCCAGGCACGGCCGAAGGCGTCGAACTTGAAGGTGTCGGGCCAGCTCCAGGCGGAGCCGTTGATCTGGGCGTCGGTCTTGAAGGAGCCGAGGACGACCCAGGCCAGCGGCAGGACGATCATCACGGCCCACAGGGCGAGGAAGCCGTGCGAGAAGACGTTCAGCACGCCGCCGCCTTCGGCGAAGCGCTGCGGGCGGTCGGTGGGCCGGCTGCCGGCGCGCTGGCCGGGGAGGCTCGCGGCCTTGTCGAGAGTGCTCATGTCGCCGTCCCCGCTCAGTACTCGATCTTGTCGCGCTTGGTGACCCAGAGCGAGACGATGGTCAGGATCAGCGTGAAGAAGAAGATCACCACGCCCATGGCGCAGGCGTAGCCCGCCTCGCCGTTGCGCAGGAAGCTGCGCATCAGGTACGTGGAGATCAGCTCGCTGTGGTGGTCGGGGCCGCCGCCGAAGTAGGCGCCCGGGGTGATGCTGGAGACGAGGGCGAAGGCGTCCATCGCGACGATCGCCAGGTACACCCAGGCGGTCTGCACGGTCTCCCAGAGCAGCGGCAGGGTGATCCGGAAGAAGGTCTGGGCGCGCTTGGCGCCGTCCAGCAGGGCGGCCTCGTAGATGTCCTTGGGGATGGACTGCATCGCCGCGGAGAACAGCACCAGGTAGAAGCCGACGCCGGACCAGACGAGGACGGCGAGCACGCACCAGAGCACCATGTCCGGGTTGGACAGGAACTGCACCGGGTCGTTCGCCGAGGCCAGGCCGAGCTTGATCAGGATGCCGTTGGCGAGGCCGCTGCCGTCGGTGCGGTAGACGGCGCCCCACAGCACGGCGAGGATCGCGATCGACAGGACCTGCGGGAAGAAGAAGACCACCTTGTAGAAACCGGCGCCGCGGACGCCCTGGACGCCGCCGGTGCCGGTCTTCCCGCCGACGTTGAGCATGAAGGCGAAGAAGAGCGCGATCAGTATCGTCACGATCGGCAGCAGGACCAGCAGCAGCAGGTTGTGCCACAGCGCCCCGCCGAAGACCTCGTCATCGAGGAGTCTCGTGTAGTTGTCCAGGCCGATGAAATTCATCTCCTGGCTCGCCCCGGACCAGTCGGTCAGGGAGTATCCGAAGGTCTGTGCGTACGGCCAGAGCACCAGGCCGACGTACAGCACGATCGGGAGGAAGAGGAACCCCACGATGAAGGGGTACTTGCCGTGACGCATGCGGTCACTTCTCCTGTCCGTCAGGCGGGCGCACCGGGGGCGGTTCGGGGCCCCCGGTGCGCTGTTCGAGTCCGACCGGTCAGGCGGTCTTGTTCTTGGTGGCCGACTCCTTGGCGCGCTTGATCCACTCCGCGGGAGTGATGCGCTTGGCCATGAGCTCGCCCGAGGCGTTCTGCAGGTCCTCGTCGAACTTGGAGGCGGTGTTCGGGTACTGGAAGTTGAAGGTGTTGGCGGCGGCTGCCTTCAGCGCGACCACGGTCGAGGCCGTGCCGGGCTTCAGCTGCACCTCGGGGCCGACGCCGTCCTTGAGGCAGGTGAGGCTGTTGGCGGTCTGGGCGAACTTGCCCGAGGCCTCCTTGGTCAGCATGATGCGCAGCAGCTCCAGGCCGCCGGCCACGTTCTTGGCCTTGGCCGGGACGATGAAGGGCTCGCCGGCGCCGGCGCGGATGGCCTCGAAGGGCAGCTTGTCGCCGGGCAGCGACGGGATCGGCAGGAACTTCATGTCGAAGTCGGCCGGGGTGGTCGGCAGCTGCTCGTTCTCCAGCCAGGAGCCGGAGGGGATGAACGCGGCCTTGTACTGGTTCCAGGCGGTCTGCGACTCGGTGTGGGTCATGCCGTTGGTACCGGGCAGCAGGAAGTCCTTGTCGACGACCTGGAAGAACGACTCGACGGCGGTCTTCACGGCCGGGTCGTCCCAGGCGGCGGCGTCGAGGCTGTCGATCCGCTTCATGAGGTCCAGGCCGCCCTGCTTGGCGATCATGTCCATCATGACGACGTTGATGTAGTACGGGTACTTGCCCTGGTGGGCGAGCGGGGCGATGCCCTTGGCCTTGATCTTGCCGCAGAGGTCGATGAACTCGGCCCAGGTCTTCGGCGCCGTCCAGCCGTTGTCCTTGAAGAGCTTGCCGGAGTACCAGAAGCCCCAGACGGTGTAGACGTAGGACAGGTTGTAGACCTTGCCCTTGACGGTGCCGGACTCGATGGTGCCGGGCATCAGGACGTCACGGATCTTCTTCGACGGGTCGTCGATGTAGGGCGCGTCCAGCAGCGGGGCGAGGTCGGTGAGCTGGCCGGAGTCGGCGAGGACGTCGAGCTTCATCTGCTTGGCGCCCGAGTCGTCGATGACGTCCGGCGGGGAGCCGGCGTTGAAGCGCGGCTGGAGCTTGCCGGTGACGTCCTTGTCGGCCTGGTGGTTGATCTTCGCGCCGGGGTAGCTCTTGGAGTAGATCTCCTCGAACCGCTTGGCGTACTCGTTGCCGTAGCCGCCGTCGAAGATGAAGACCTCGAGGCCCTCGCCGTCCTTGACGCCGAACGGGTTCTTCGCGTCGGTCAGGTTGTAGCCCGCGGCGCCCTTCGCGCCCTTGTCGCTGCTGCCGCCGGTGCCGCCGGCACACGCGGTGAGCAGGGAGCCGCCGGTCGCAGCGAGCACGGCGATGCCGGCGGCGCGCTTGAAGATGTCCCGGCGGTTGTACTCGGTTGCAGAGCCCATGAAGTGTGCCCCTAGCCCCTCGATGTCCAAGAAGATGGTGATGCCGCGGGGTATGACGAGATGTCAATTCCCGGTCTTTCAGGCCCGCCTAGCGGCAACTGCGCCGGTCAGAGGCGTGCGGTCGATGCGCACAGGTATAGTCCACTGTTCACCCTCCGGCAATAGTCGGGCCGCTGGATGGGTCAGGTTGGGAGTCAAAGCGTTGCGGGCGGTGCAGCATGTGCAATGCGCAGGGAGCCTGCCCATTGCGGCCGCCCGACCGGTACCGAGAAGGTAGCGCGTTCTTGCGCGTTTGAACATGGAAACGCGCAGCTTCGCGCATCAACGAACCGAAATCGTGATGCCCGAAACTGCGCGTCCGGCACGGCCGGAAGCCAGTGGTGACCCCCGGCCGTTACCTCCCGGCCGTCACCTGCCGCCCGTCACCTCCGCAGGCCGGCGTCCAGGGCGGCGACCAGCGTCCCCTGGCTGTCGTCGTTGTCGAGCGACCACGCCATCACACCACCGAGGCCGTTCACGGCGACGTAGCGCGCCTTGCGGGTCAGCAGATCGGGTGTGTCGTACGTCCAGAACTCGGTGCCGTCGTACTTCCAGGTCGCGCCGTGCCGCCGGTCCTCGTGGACGGCGCCCGGCAGGTCCTTGATCCGGTTCCAGGGCAGGTTGCCGCCCTGGGCGAGGCCGGTGGCGCTCTGGTACAGGCCGGCCCGGCCGCCGTCCGGCACGCCCGTCCAGCCGTAGCCGTAGAACGGCACGCCGAGCACCGCCTTGGCCGCGGGCAGGCCCTTCGCGAGGTAGTGCCGCACCACCCGGTCCGCGCTGTAGCCGGCGTTCGCCGGGGACGGGTCGGCCGGGTCCGAGTAGAGGTTGGCCTGGTGGTTGGTCGGGCCCTGGGCCTCCCAGGGGCCGTGCAGGTCGTAGGTCATGAGGTTGAGCCAGTCCACCGACTTGGCGACCTTGCGGACCTCCAGCCGGTCGGCCTTCTCCTCGCCGGCCGGGACGGCGGCGGTCAGCAGGTAGTGCGCGTGCCGCTGCCGGCCGAGCGCGTCCAGCTGGCGGCGGAACTCCTGCATCAGCAGGGTGTAGTTCCGGCCGTCCTCCGGGCGGACGACGTTGCCGGCGTCGCCCCCGCCGCCGGGGTACTCCCAGTCGATGTCGATGCCGTCGAAGACGCCGGCGCCCGCACCGGCGCCGCCCTCGGCGGAGCCGAGCTGCGGCAGGTCGCCCTTGAGGTAGAGGTCGACGCAGGAGGAGACGAACTTCTTGCGGGCGGCGTCCGTGGCGGCGGCGTCCGAGAAGTACTTGGACCAGGTCCAGCCGCCGAGCGAGATCACCGCGCGCAGCTGCGGGTTCTTCGCCTTGAGCTTGCGCAGCTGGTTGAAGTTGCCCTTCAGCGGCTGCTCGGCGGTGTCGGCGACGCCGTCCACCGACTCCTCGGCGCCGACCGGGCGCTGGTAGTCGGCCCAGGCGTCGCCGACACCGGCGGCGTTGGCCTCGAAGCAGGTGCCGTCGGCGGAGACGTTGCCGAAGGCGTAGTTGAGGACGGTGAGCTTTCCGGCCTGGCCGGAGTCCTGCACCTTCTTGGCGGAGTAGCCGCCGTAGATGCCCCACTGGGTGAAGTAGCCGACCCGCTCGCCCTTGAGGCGGGGGCCGTGGTCGTGGGCCTGGGCGGCGGTGGGTGCGGCAAGTGCGGCGGCGACCGCCATCGCGAGGACTGCGGAGGTGCGTCTGGGCATGCCGTGGCCTTCTCTGAATCGGCGTCAATTGGTCTGAACCAAGCCGAGACAGAGGTTTAGTCCACTGGGGCCGGTGCGCACAAGGGGGCGGTCACGGACGGGTGTTGGCGCGGTACGCCGCCACCGCGCGCCGGAACGGGTCCCGGAGCCGGGAGGCGAGCACCGGCAGGCCGTCCCCAAAGAGCCCGGCGAGGCCCGCCGGACGGCCCGTGACGGCCGGCAGCAGGGAGGGCATCGGGCCGACCACCTCCGGCCCGTCCCCGGCGGTCCAGGAGGTGTCGGCGGCCCGCAGCCGCAGCCCGGCGGCCCGGCACCCGCCCCCGATCAGGACGTCGAGGCGGAGGTGGAGGTCGGCGCAGCGGGTCAGCGCCCGCGGCGGATGGGCGTGGGTGATGCCGAGCGGGCGGCGGATGTCCTCGGCGTGCACCACCGTCTCGCCGGGCCGGGTGTCCGTCGGGCCGGGCGGGTGGCGGACCGGGCGGGTGGCGGACCGGGCGGGTGGCGGACCGGGCGGGTGGCGGACCGGGTCGAGCTCCGCCTCGGAGGCGGCCACGGTGGCGGCCGGTTCCCCGACGGTCGGTGCGGCGACCTCCCGGGCCGTCATCACCTCGAAGCGGAAGCCGGCCCGGGCCGTCCCGGGGAAGAACAGCGGCGGGGTGGTCCGGGCCGTCGCCGCCGTGTGCGCCGACGTGTCGCGGACGCTCCGTCCCGCGTACGGCGACTCCACCGTCCACTGCTCCGCGGTCAGGTCCCGGACGTCCGCCGGCAGGGCCCGCCGTTCGGTGTGGACGAGGTCCGACAGGTCCGACCGCGTCGCCGTGCTTCCGTGCCACCACGGCGACGGCCGGGCCGCACCCCCGCACAGGGGAAGTCG
>NZ_BAAALD010000126.1:3111-18574 GCF_039528095.1 Kitasatospora arboriphila | reverse complement strand
CCGACCTGGCGCGGAACCTGACCCCCGAAACCAGGGACGAAACGCCCAGTGAGAAGCCTGAATGGGGCTCGTCTGTCCGGGCCTGCGGCCCGGACCGCCACGGGGGCGCTCGTGGGGGTCCGGGGCCGCCCGGCAGCAGGTATGCAGTGATCAGAGCGAGTACCGCACGCCTGTCCGATCTGCGGAAGCCCCGGATACCCGGCGGCTCGGGGTCCTGTGCAAGCCGACCGGAGCCGCGTGTTCTCCAGCCTTCTACCGCGGGCATCGCTGCCGTGGCGGGTGACCGCGCTCGAGGAAGCCCGGCCACTGGGATGCCGTTCGTCCTGGACTCCGGCCTCCTGCCCTCCAACCTGCTTTCCGACCCCAGTCCGGCAGGGTTGCTTCCGGAAAGGCCCGAAGCCAGATGTGGATCATGTTCACCATGGAATCGCCGGGCTCACGTCGGCGGCTCGGCCCGCTGCCCACCGACGGTGTCTCGGCCGGCATCCGCCCAGATGTCGCTGGCAGGGGCGTGCCCCGCGGCAGGAGGCATCGTTCTTCGTGTGTGACGATGCCGAAAGCGGTGCCGGGACCGCGCCGGGGAAGTGCCGAAACAGTCCTGCACTTCCCGAATATGCCGATCTACGCCTATCTAAGTCTTTTGTGGCGTGAAGCTGGTCGGAGTGTCCCCGGCCAGCCTGACCCGGAGTGGGATGCACTGGTCGCTGACTCCGGCATGTGGGGGACTGGAGACGGCCAACCCTCCACGGCAGGCGGTGCTGACGCCGCGGCGATGGGTGAGCAAGACCATTGAAGCCGCGACACTCACAGCGGGGCCCGGCTGCTGTGGGCCGTTGCAGTGGTCTTCGCCGCGGCCGTGGCGTAGCGCGTTGGCGGTACGGTGGGCAGAGTGCAGGCTGAGAATACGCGGCCCCGCCTGAACCCCGAGTGCGGCGGGGCCCGACTGTTCGCCTTACGGCAACGAGAAATAGCTGCCCGAGTGAGGCCTGAAGTGACATGAGAGGCGGCAGGTCTCCCATGTCTGAACACCTTGCTCCCCTTGTTCTGCACACTTCCCGGCTGTCTGCGGTCGTCCCGAGCACCCTATTGCTGAAGTTTCTTGAGCTGCGTCTGCAGCGGGCAAGAAGGACACCGGCGATCCAGCCGACCCAGGCGGGCGCCGCAGCCGAACTCAGGGGAAGATGGCCCATGGTCGAGGGCATCACTCTTTGCCCAAGCCGGATCGGCAGCGCCACCAAGATCGCCCTCGTTGATGCCTGGCGGGAGGCTCCCGCTGAGGATTTCATGACAGAAGAATTTGCAGAATGGGCGGCGTCTCGGGGGTTTCGGAAATTGGCCGCCATTGCCCTCCCCTGATTGCGCTCAGGCCTCCTCGTGCCCGTTTTTTTCCGCGTCCTCGCCGAGGGATGCCAGGCTCTGGCGCAGCGCGTCCATCTCGCGGTCCGCCAGTTTTCCCTCGACGATCCGACGGATCTGCTCGTGGCGTGCATCGGTATATTTCTGCGGGTCCCACGTGGTGGTGAGAAGGTCGATCAGCCGCTCGGCCATCCGGAGTTCGGCATCGCCGAATTCTCTTTCGCCCTTGGGCAGGTGGTCAACTTCGCGATGCGGATCCCGTATCTCGTCGGCGAAGTAGAGGGTGTGCAACGTCAGCACTCCACCTCCGCTGTATATGGCGCCGAGGTGCGTCCTGTCGCGTATCGAGAACGGGGCGACTCCCACGCGCAGCGAACGCTCCATTGCGGAAGCCAGCAACTGGTACGTCTTCGCGTGCGCTTTTCCTCGCGGGCCGATGTAGTAGGGTGTGCGAAAATGGGCCGGGGGAATTTCGGAGAGGTTTACGAATTCCAGAACCTCGATATTTTTCGATCTTCCGTTCGGGATTTCTTCGAATTCGCCCGGTTCGATCGTCAGGTATTCCCCGTCTCCGGCGTCGAATCCCCTTTCGAGATCCTGGAAGCTCACCTCGGCGCCGGTCCGCTCGTTCACCCATTGAATGCGAACCCGGTCGGACGTGCCGCGTTCGATTCGATGGAAGCTGATGTCGTGTGTTTCCACCACCTTGTACAGGGCTATTGGCAGAGTAATGAGTCCAATAGTCAGAGCGCCGGTCCACACTGGTCCAGTCATGACGGCCTTTCCGTACCCGCCGGTGTCCCGGTGGCGGAGGCACTTGCTCGGCGTCGGGTCGATCATAATTCCCGGACCCCGGCCCGGCGCTTCGGGCGATGGGATGCAACCACTCGCCGAGGTCCTCGCTCGACGGGCGGGAATTGTCAGACCTTGACGCGCTTCGGAGTCTCCGTCGGCACCGAGGCGGCATCGGCACCGCCGGCCGCGCAGCGTCGGGCGGTTCCGTGCCGAGGGCGGGCGCGTTACCCCGTCCGGGTGCGGGGGCCAGGCGGCCTGCTCTGAGCATTCGGCGCCACCCGCGGCGGGGGGGGGGGGGGGGGGGGGGGGGGGGGGGGGGGGGCTGAACTTTCGGGCTCCGCTGCGGGCCACCCGGGTGATGTGCGGCGCGTCTTCCGGGGCCGGCTGCTGCGGCAGTTTTTACAGTCTCATTCGCGGCTCCCCGTGGAAATGGGCGGGTTGCCGCGGTTACAGGCCTAGCCTCGCCCCCCCTGTGGAGGGTCTGGCGCGGACTGCCCCTTGCGATCCCAGCCCAGCGTGCAAGGGGCTGCGGTCCGGCCCCCGGCGTAGGCACGGCGCGCGGGCCGGGCCGCCCATTGCAGCATCCCCGAGCGCCGGCGTCGGGCCATCCGCCTCGGTAGGCCCGCGACGGCAGGTCTTGCCCCCTCTGCTCGAAATAACAAAATATGCATTCATGCTGCCATGTATGCGAATTGTATTGATGTGCGGGCCGGTGGCCTGTCCGGCAGGGAGGTGAAGGTGGCCGGTGCCCGCCCGCGGCGCTGAGTGCCGTTGGTGCAACGGGTGGGGAACGCTGGTTGCTCCGGGCGGGAAGGGCCTGATTGCCTGTCCCGCCTGCCGAGGCCTGGGGCGCCTCGGGCCCCCGCCGCAGCGGCGGTGAGCGGAGGCGGCTTTCTCAGGTACGGGCCGTGCCTGACGGCCGCTCGTTTCGGCGTGGCATGTATGCGCCGGGTACAGGGTGTTTCTGCGGTGGCCGCCCGCGGTGGGGTGGCTGCCTGCAGCGGCTGCGGCCGCCCCACCGCGGACAGGCGGCAGACGGCGTTCGGCAGCCGAGCCGGACGGAAGCGAGGGCGATGGGATGCAGGAGTCGGGTGGGCTCTCGGCCGGGGCGTGCACGATCAGGCCCTATCACCGGCGCCACCGGGACCAGGTGCTGGAACTGCTCCGGGCGGACTGTCTGCCGGGGCAGTTTCCGCCCGGCACGGGCACCCTTGCCGATGCCCTGGCCGGCCGCTGTCTGGACGGGCATCCTCAGATCCACGGTGCCGACCGGCCGGTCACCGACGTCCTCTTCGACGCCCGCGGCCATGTGGCCGGGGCGGTGTGCTACGCGCTGCAGCCGCGGCAGCGGGCCGGCCATGTGCTGTGGGCGCATGCCGGGGAGGACTTCGCGGCGATGGCGGTCCTGGTGTCCTGGGCCAGGTCCCGGCTGGGAACGGGCCGTCCCTGGTACGCCTTCGCCGGATTCCCGGCCGCCGGGCCTGCGGTCGCAGGCCTGCCCTGCGCTTTCCGGCCGGCCACCGCGAAGGCCCTGCACGCTGCCGGTTTCACCCCGCTGACGGGGCAGCACTACTGGCACCGTGACATCGGCCCCCACCTGGTGGACCAGGAACCCGGCACGCACGACGCCGATCCCGTCCCGCGCCCGGCCGGCTGGTCCCTGCGCACCGGCGACGGACCGGCCGGAGCCGAGGCACTGATGGACGCTCCCCGCCAGGGCATCGCCCATCTGCACGGCCTCACCCTCCACGGCGGCGGCAACGGCCTTCACACTTTGCATGAGGATCCGGGCCGCCGTCTGATCGCCCGGTGTCTGCGGCAGGCCGCGCTGTGTGCGGCGACCGGGATGACGGCCGTCACCGACACCGCAGATCCCGACGACCCGGTCTGCCGGCTCCTCGACGAGTACGGCTTCACCCTCCTCGACGCCTTCACCGTCCACCATCGGCCGGCCGCCAAGCCTCCTGCCCGTTTCGGCCGGGCCCATGGAGCCCTGCCCGACCCGGCCGGTCAGCACGCCCCAGGTCACCCCTAGGGTCCGTCTTCAAAGTTGATCAAGCGGTGGGACCATGACGGTGTGATTCGTCGTCATGAGCTGTCGGATGCGGAGCGGGCCGTGCCGCCGCGGTTCCTGCCGAGGCCGGCAACCACCGACCTCGATGCCTATCAGGGCTACAGCTGCCGCAAGATCCGCGCCTACCTGCGCAGACGCGGCATCCGGCACACCATCCCCGAACGCATCGACCAGGTCCTCGGCCGCCTGAACCGCGGCTCACGCGGCGGACGACCACCCGCCTTCGACCGCCGCACCTACCGGCTCCGCAACGAGCAGAAGATCCGAACGAGACTGCCTTGGTGCGCTGCCGGACGACCGGCCGGCTCGGGCACCGAAACGGGTCGATCTCCTCCGACGCCCGCCGCCGCTCCGGCACCGGCGCACCCGACTCGCCCACCGGCACTCGGCGCCGCAGCCCGCAGCTCCGCGAGCCACGTCCCGATCGGATGCCGCCCTTTCCCCCCGGCGGTCGGCCCGGGACGCGGCGTCCGCAGTACGGGGCCCGCCGTGATCAACCGGCGGCTCTCACGGGCTCGCGGCGGGCGCGGATGGTACGGCGGCGCCGGGGAACCGGTCGGCGACCAGGCGGGCTGCCCAGTCCTGGACGAGCCTTTGCACCGGCGGGTGGGTCAGCCCGGCGGCACGCTCCAGGGCGGCCGCGGAGGCGGTGTCGTAGGTGTCCTCCGCGAGGAAGGAGAGTGTCTCGGGGTCGACGCCGGTCAGTGCGCGCGGCAGTCTGCGGACCAGGCCGACGGGCAGCACCATCCGGGGCGGGCGCAGGCCGAGGCGTTCGGCGGCCAGGGCGACGAGTTCGGGCAGCGGCGGCGTGGCCGGGTCGAGCACGGTGTGCAGGTGCAGCGGTTCCCTGTCGTGGTGCGGGACCTCGGCGAGGAAGGCGGCGAGGTGGTCCACGGCGACCACCGGAACGACGGTGCGCCGGGTGCCCGCGAGGGCGGGCAGGCGTCGCTCCCAGAGCTGCTCGACGAGGGTGGCCAGGCCGAGGTACTGACCGGCCTCACCGGTGCGGGAGTGCCCGATCACGGCGCCGGGGTTGACCACCGTCAGCGGCACGCCCAGCCGTGGTGCGAGGGTGCGCACGGCGATGTCGCCCTCCGTCTTGGACGCCTCGTAGGCGCCCAGCTCGCGGTAGAGGCGGTCGGCGTCGGCGGCGGGCAGGGGATGGTGCTGTCCGGCGCTGCGGCCGACCCGGTAGCCGGAGAGGTGGACCAGCCGCCGCAGCTCGGGGCGGCCGGCGGCCCAGTGCAGGGGGTGGATCGCGCCGTCCACGTTGGCCGCGCGGGCCTCGTCGCGGGTGAGGCCGAAGGCGTAGCGGGCCGCCAGGTTGACGACGTCGCGGACGCCCTCCAGCCGGTGTGCGTCGGCCGTCGGGAGGGCGAGGCCCGGTCGGGTGATGTCGGCGGCGACCGTGGTGAGCCGCTCGGCGACCGCGTCCGGTGCGGCGCCGCGGGCGGTCAGCCAGCTGCGCAGCTCGCCGTCGCGGGCGGCGCCACCGCGCAGGCCGACGGCGACGTGTTCGCCGCGGGTGAGCAGCTCCAGTACGTACCAGCGGCCGATGAAGCCGGTGGCGCCGAGGACGAGGGTGCCGGGACTGGACATGGGGATCCTTTCAAACGGATCGGTCTACATATTTTTCGGTCATGGCATGGCCGGCGCGGGGTCGACCGCGCGGGCCGGATCAGGCGGTGTCGGCGCGGATCAGCAGTTCGGCGGCGCGGGCGGCCCGGTCGAGCGGGGTTCGGCTGTGCGCGACACGGGACAGCAGCAGTGCCCCCTCCGCCAGGGCGAGGACGGCGCACGCCGCCGCCTCGGCCCCGGCACTGTCGCGGCCGTGGCGGACCAGCATGGCGGCGAGCGCGTCCTGCCACGCCTGGTAGGTGTCGGCACACGTCCGGCGCAGTTGCTCGTGGCCCGCTGCGGTTTCGAGGGCGACGGTCGCCACCGGGCACCCCTTGGCGTAGCCGGACTCCTCCATCCGGTCGCCGAGTGCCTCCAGCAGTCGGCGGACCGCGTGGGCGGGGGGCTCCCCGGATTCGGCGGCGCCCGCGATGAGTGCTCCGATGTCCTGGCCGGCCTCGGTGAGCGCGAGCGCGACCATCTCGTCCTTCCCTGCGGGGAAGTGAAAGTACATCGACCCGCGGGGTGCGCCGCTGGCGGCCAGGACGTCGTTGAGCCCGGTGCCGTAGTAGCCCCGCTCCTCGATGAGGTCCCGGGTCGCCCGTACCAGTCGCGCCCGTGTCTCCTCGCCCTTGGCTCCCATGCTGCCAAAGTAGACCGGTCGTCATATTTATGTCCAGTCGCCCAGTCGTCCAGTCGCCGCCCGACCGCCCGGCCGTCCGCGACAGAGCCACCGCGGACCGGGAGAACGGACGCGGAAAGCGCCCTTGCCGACGGCTCAGTGCTGGGACGTCCCTGCGGCGCCCGTGCCCGACGATCGGCCGTCCGACAGCACCCACGGTGGACCACGCCCACGGGTGCGGGCGTGGGCAGGCGATTCCCGCACACCGGCCATGTGTGGCCGGTGTCTCGGCCTGTTCCCGATTCGGCGCGGACACCACCATCGGTACGCCTGGCCGGCACGCCGTGCCGCCCGGTGGGCCGTGCGGTCGCCGCGGCATTCGGCGCTGCGGCCGCGCAGTCCCGCCGTGGGGCGGAGCGGTGTCCGGCGGCTGCGGCAGGCCTCTGCACGCACTCAACCACCCGCGTGTGGGTCGCAGGACGGGCCTGTGGCATCCGGTGCGCCCGTGCGCGTAGCCGTACGACAGACGTTTGGGGGAAACATGGCACTGGAGTTGCCGCCGGAGCTCGCCGCGGTGCTCGATCTCCTCGGGCTGCACTGGCCCCGGGTGAACGAGGACGAACTGGACAGGCTCGCGGACGGGCTCAGAGGAGTCGCCTCGCAGATCGACTCGGTCCAGATGGTCGCCGACAAGGCTCTCACCGCGCTGGGGGAGGTCTACCACGGTACGTCGGCGGACAGGCTGGCCGAGCTGTGGCGAACGGTTTCGACGTACTCCGGCCTGGTGGTGGAAGCCTGCGGTGCCGCCGCGAACGCGCTCAACGCCGCGGCCCTGGGCATCGAGGCCTGCAAGAGCGCGACCGTGGTCCAACTCGTGGCCACCCAGGGGGAACTGGCCGTCTCCTCGCTGCTGGGGCCGGCGGACTCCGCGGCCGTCCTCGCGGCCGGCCGGCAGATCCTCTCCACCCTCCTGGAGGACGCGGTGTCGGCGCTCGGGCAGGCGCTGGCCCAGCCGGTGGCGGACCTCGTGGAGACCGTGGTCAAGCAGCTGGTGCCCGGTGACGGGTCGGGGCCGGGCGGCACCGTCGGGGCCGGGTTCGGGGTGGACCTGGCCCGGTTGGCGTCCTGCGCGCTCGAACTGCGGCGTCACGCGGACGACATCGACTCCCACGGCAGTTCCTTCCGGCGGGTCGTCGAGGGCCTGGACATGGGCGATCCCGGGGACGCGTTCGGCAGGTTGGTGGTCGCCGCCGCCGAGCAGATCGCCACGGCCGTCGGAGTGGAGGTGCTCAGGCGGCTGCTCGGCTCGTTCCGGGGCACCGCCGACCGGATGGACCAGGTGACCCGGAACCTCACGGAGCACGAGGACTCGACCACCCGGCAGATCCACGCCGTCCTGGCGGAGCAGCAATCCCCGGCCTCTTCCCGTCCGCTGCGGCTCGCCGGCGGGGCGGGAGACACGGCCACGGGCGGGGCGTTCCACGCGGGCCCTTCCTCGACCGGCGGGGCGATGCCCGGCCCCCGGCACGCCGACGCGCCCGGACTGCTCGTCGGCGGCGCGGCCGGCCCTCGCCGCGCGACGGGACCGTACGCGCCGGACAAGCCCGCGGCGGACAGGCCCGCGGGAGAAACCTCCCGCACGGGTGTCCCGCTCCAGCAGCCACGCGCCCTTGCGGGCGGTCCGCATCCCGCCGGCCCCCACCTCGGCACCGGCCAGGTGTCCCCGAGGAGCGAGGCCGGATCCGGCACCGTCCACGGGGGAACCGGCCTCGGTCCCCTCGATCGCGGGTCGGCCGTGCAGACAGCCGGGGTGCCCGGCACGGCGACGTACGGCCAGGCCGGCGGGGGCTCCTACCAGAGCGGCCCGGGGAGTTCGAAGGCCGCAGGTCCGGTGCGGGACGCGGCGGCGCAACCGGATGCTGCCCTCGGTGTCGGGCGGGACACGCCCGCCGGGGACCCCGTCGAGCTCCTTGCGGCACCTCGACCGTCACGTGCCGCCACAGCCCAGGACTCCCGGGGAGGTGTCGGGTGACCGCGCGGCGGCCGGTTCTGCGGGCCGCCGGAGAGGCCGGTGCCGGGGCCGGTGCCGGCGGGTGCGGGTGGGCTGCCGTCCCCTTGTCGGCGGACCCGGCCGGCCGGCGCCCGATCGGCATCCTCGGTCGTCGCTTCGGCACAGCGGTCCTGCGCTCGTAGTCCCGGCCGGCACAGCAGCGGTACGTGTGGTGATGAGGCATCAGCTCTCCGGCTGATGCCTCGTTGCTTGTCGCGGCTGGTCCGGTCCGGTCTGATCCCGGCGCCGGCAGGGCCAGGACAGGACGTCCGTCCGCGGTGCGGTGGACGGGCCGGGCGAGGTGGACGGCCGGCCGGGGTCCGGGGACGGTGAGCGGGATCAGGTCCGGCGTGCGGCGGACTCGGCAGCCGTCCGGACCGTACCGGCCCTCCGCGTGCTGAGAGCACTCCAGCACTCTCGCGCGTGCGTCCCGCGACCCGGTCCGTGCGGACCGCTGCGCAATCCGCTCCCGCAGCACGACGGTTCCGTCCGACCGACGACGGGCTCCACCTCGGACAGGTTCCCGTCCTGATCGGCCCGACGAGTGAACCCGGCGGCAGTCGTGGCGGGCGTCGTTGCGGCGCTAGCGGTGACAGGCGGCCACGACCGCCAGCAGGACGAGCGCGACGGCTGCCAGCCGGAGGCATCCACGGCCTGCGCGCGAGCCGCCCCGGCGGTGCTCGACCTGTCCGCCGGGAGGAGTGCCGGGGTGCTTGGCGGCGTAGTGAGCGATCTGTTGCCGCTCACCCTCGGCGGTGCTGAGCCAGGGGGTCTTGAAGCTGCACTCGCCGCACCAGTAGCGGTGGGCCACGTCGACTCCTCGCCTGTCGTTGGTGCGCACACGGGGCACCGATGGTGACCTCAGTCATGTTCGGTGAACAGGTCAGGGAACAGGCCATCGGTGACCGGCCATCGTGGGTAGGCTCGCCGCCGTTCGTACCGGCAAGTAGGAGGAGCACGGTGAAGGATCGGCTCGGCACCCTGTTACGCCGACAGCGCGATCTCGCGGGCCTGACGCAGGAACAGTTGGCAGAGCGGTCAGGGGTGAGCGTTCGCACCATCCGCCGGCTGGAGAGCGGGAGGTCCACGGACCACCGGCTCGGGACGGTGAACCTGCTGGCCGACGCCCTCGGCCTGGGCGAGGAGGACCGGCGACACCTGGCCGCCGAGTTGACGAACCCCCGCGGCGGCAGCGCCTTCCCGGCGCCCGAGTCCGCTCCCGAGCAACCCGCCCATGAGCAACCCGCCCATGGGCAATTCGGTCCCGAGCAGCTCGTCCCTGAGCAACCCGTTCCCGAGCAACCCGTTCCCGAGCAACGCGTCCCCGTACAGCCCGCCCGGGCCGCCGGTCCGTCCGCCCCCGACGACACGCCGCCGCGCCCGCCCGTCGTTCTCGCGGCGCCCGCGCCCGTGCCGGTGCACGATGCGATCGCCGTCGCCATGAGCGAACTGGCGGTGGAGGTCAGGCGCCGCTGGCGGGTCGAGGAGACACAGCGCCGGGTTCACGATCCGTTTCCGCTGCCGGTCCGCTGGCAGCCGGCAGCCGCGAGCCTGACCGACCACGCGGAGAACGTCCAACGCCTCGGTCCGGGGGAGACCCCTCGCGAGGTGGACGTGAGCGGAGACCTGCGCGGCGTGGCGGAGGTGTACCGCCGGATCCCCTCGGGGCGGTGGGTGATCCTCGGCCGGGCGGGCTCGGGCAAGTCGATCCTGACGATCAGGTTCGTCCTGGACCTCCTGGAAGGCCCGGGCGCGAGCGTCTCCGGCCGGGTGCCCGTGGTCTTCGGCCTGAGCTCCTGGGATCCGACGACGACCGCGCTGCGCGACTGGATGATCGGCCAGCTGCTGCGCGACCACCCTCATCTGGCCGGCCGGGGCCGGCGCGGCGAGACCCTGGCCGCCGCGCTGGTCGACGCCGACCTCGTCCTCCCCGTCCTGGACGGCTTCGACGAGATAGCGGAGGGCCTGCGGCAGGAGGCGTTGGAGGCGCTCAACGACGTCTCGCTGCCGCTCGTCCTCACCAGCCGGCGCGAGGAGTTCGCGGAGGCGGTCCGGGCGGCGCACGCTCCGCTGGTCTGGGCGGCGGGCGTCGAGCTCACCGACCTCACGATCGACGATCTGTCCGGCTACCTGCCGCGCACCGTCCGCGCGGTTCCGGACGGTGGTGTCCGTGACGGTGACGGGTCCACGACGGGGTGGGACGCCGTGCTCGAGTGCCTGCGCACCCGGGAGAGCCCGGCGGGCGTGCGGCTCGCGGCGGTGCTGACCACCCCGCTCATGGTCGTCCTCGCCCGCACCATGTACAGCGAGGCGCCCGACCGGGATCCCGCGGAACTGCTGGACGCCGCCCGCTTCCCCACGGTGAAGTCCCTGGAGGAGCACCTGCTGGCGGGCTTCGTGCCCGCGGTCTACCGGCGCCGCGCTCCCGAGCGGGACGTCGCCGGACGGCGGTCGCGGTCGCCCGTCCGCGACCCCGAGCGAGCCGAGCGCTGGCTCGGGCACCTCGCCCACCACCTGGTACGGCTCGACCGCGACCGGCACGACCTCGCATGGTGGCAACTCGCCGACTCGGTGCCCCGCCCGACCCGCATCCTGGCCGTCGTCCTGGCCACCGCACTGAGCGTCACGCTGTCCGACTGGCTGGTCGCTCTCCTGGGCACCCGGCTCGGGATCGGCGAGATCCTGGTGCAGGGGGGCCTGATGGGGCCGGTCGCCGGCCTCGCCTTCGGATCCGTCTACGCGGTCATGGTCGGCCTCGGGACCGGCACGGCCTTCGAACCCAGCCGCGTCCGGCTCGCCCTGCCCACCGCCCGGGCGGGCCTCGGCCGCCGGCCCCTGCGCACGTTCGCCGCCCGGTTCGGGCACGGCCTGCTCGGTGGATCCGTCATGGGTGTCGGCTGCGCCTGCGCCCTCACCCTGGAACGGGCACTGTATCTCGGGAGCCCGCTCACCGACCCGCGCGTGATCGAGAGCACGCTGATCAACATGGTGTGCCTCGGGCTGACGTTCGGCACCGCCGCCGGTCTGGTGTTCGGTCTGATGGCCGCCCTCGAAGCGCCCGTCGACGTCACCTCGGCGGCCACCCCGATCAGTCTGCTGTCCTCGAACCGGGCGACGGTGGTCCGGCAGCTCCTCGTTCTGGCCACCACCCTCACGGTGGCGATCGCCCTGAGCGGGCGCCTGGTCGTGGAACTGCTCCAGGGCCCGCTGGGGCCGCTCCGTTGGGGTCTGTCGGACGGCCTGTTCATCGGTGCGGTCGGGGGGATCGGAGGCGCCCTCTCCTACGTGCTCGCCTTCACCGCCTGGGGCCAGTGGATCGTGCTGGCACGCGTCCTGCTGCCGCTGAAAGGCGTGCTCCCCCGGGACCCGGCCGCCTTCCTCGACGACGCCTACCGGCGCGGGGTCCTGCGCCGGACCGGTGCGGTGTACCAGTTCCGCCACGTCCGGCTGCAACACCACCTCGGCCGTACCCACCGCCACCGGCACCACGACTTCGCACCGGCCACCTTCCCGCCGCGCGGACCGGTGAGCGAGAGCCCCGAACCACGGAGGCACGCCGGCGGTCGGCGGCGGCAATCCGGTCGGCGGACTCCCCGGTGACCGCCGGTCACCCATGGCCGGTGGCATGGCCTGTCCCGCCGGCCGCCCAGGGGACCAGCATCGGAGCCGTCCGGTCCGCGGCACGCCACCGTGCCGCGGACACCCTCCGGTGAAGGAGCCCGATGAAGTCCCTCCGTCTGAGCGCCGCCGGCACGGCCCTGACACTCGCCGCCCTGGCAGGCACCGGACCGGCCGCCGCCGCGTCGACCACCGCCGCGCCCGTCGTCACCGCTGCCCCGTCCGCCCTCCCCGCCTTCGCCGACGGCCACGGACTGATCCTGGTGCCCGGGGCCACCGAGGTGCACTCCGCCACCGACTTCACGATCACCGTCACCACGGGACAGCTCTCCGGAAGCCACCGGATCCGCGTCCTGCTTCCCGGCGGGTACGCCGCGGAACCCGGCCGACGGTGGCCGGTCACCTACTTCCTGCACGGCGGCGGCGGCACCGTGGACGACGTCGCGGCCGCCCCGGCGCTGCACTCGGACTCGATGATCACCGTCGTACCCGACGGCGGCCTGAAGGGCTGGTACGCCGACTGGCTCATGCAGAACACCGCCCTGGGCGCCGCGAACTGGCAGACCTTCCACACCCAGCAGGTCGTTCCGTTCATCGACGCCAACCTGCGCACGGTTCCCGACCGGTCGCACCGCGCCGTCGTGGGCCTCTCCATGGGCGGCTACGGTGCACTGCGCTACGCCGAAGCCCGGCCCGACCTGTTCGGCCACGTCGCGTCCCTGTCCGGAGGCATCGACTTCGGCATGGCCGAGATCCGCGCCGCCGTCCTCGCCACGGAGCTCAACGTCACCGGCGCCTGGTGCGCAGCGAGCACCTCCACCCCGTCCGGTACCGGCCGGTGCACCGGCTACGGCCCCTCCACGGACAGCGACGCGATCTTCGGCTCCCCGTACCCCGTCTTCGGCGCGGACCACGTCTGGAACGAGGTCAACCCGGCCGCCGGCACCAACCTGGCGCGCCTCGCCGGCACCGACATCACGCTGTACACGGGCAGCCAGGGGCTGGTCGACCACTACACCGAGATCGCCTCCGCCACGGTGAAGGCGCGCCTGGACCAGCTGCGCATCCCGAGCCGGTTCGTCGACTACGGCAACGGCTCCTCGCTGGCCCCCGGCTGCGACGGGGGACACGACTACGGCTGCTGGGCACCCGCGCTGGCCGACTACGTCCCCCGCCTCTCGGCCGCCTTCGCCGCCGGGGACCGGACGAGCTGACCGGTCGCCGGAAGCCCGGGTCACGGGCTCTCGCCGGACCGGCATCCCGACCACGGACGAGGCGAATGCCCCCCCCGGGAGAGCCCGGTTCACCCGGAACGCCACCACGCGTGCGAGTCCCGCTCGGGAGCCCGACCCATCCCCTGTGAGCGGACCGACCCCCGCTCTCGACCAGACCAAGGAGAACACAGTGAAGCACCGCACGAAGCGACTCCCGGTCCTCGCCGCCGCCGTGGCCGCGGCGATCGTCGTACTGCCGTCGTCGGCGCACGCGCAGACCGGCGGTGACCACGCCGGCACACTGGCCGCCCTGAAGACGTTCCAGGCCGCCGCCGGCCCGGGGGCTGCCGTCCTCGCCGGGGACGCCACCACCTCCTACAGCCTCGCCGCCGGCACCGGGACGATCAACGCCAACCTCCCGATCCAGCCCACGGACCACTTCCGGATCGGCAGCCAGACCAAGCCCTTCACCGCCGCGGTGGTGCTGCAGCTCGTCGACGAGGGCAGGGTCTCGCTCGACGCCCCGATCGAGACCTACCTGCCGGGCGTCGTCGACGGCAACGGCTACCACGGCGACACCATCACCGTCCGTCAGCTGCTCCAGCACACCAGCGGCATCCCGGCCAACGACCCGCCGAACCCGCAGGCGAGTCCGGACGGCACCTACACCCTGGCCGCGCTCGTCCGGGACGGACTCGGTCACCCGCCGGCCTCGGCGCCCGGCACCGCGTTCGCCTACTCCAACACCAACTACGAGATCCTCGGCCTGCTCATCGAGCGGATCACTGGCCTGTCCGTCAGGCAGGCGATCACCACCCGGATCATCGAGCCGCTCGGCCTCGCCGGCACCAGCTTCCCGGCCGCGGGCGACCGCACCGTTCCCGCCCCGGCCGTGCACGGCTACCACGGCATCCGGATCGGCGCCCTGAACCTCTGGACCGACCTGGGGACGGCCCTGGAACCGTCGATCTACAGCACCTCCGGAGCCATGATCTCGACCCTCCAGGACGTCACCGCCTTCGACCGGGCGCTGGTGGGCGGCCGCCTGCTCTCACCGGCGACCCTCGCGGAGATGAAGAAGACCGTCACCGTCGGCGGCGGCCTCTCCTACGGCCTCGGAGTCGCCGCCCACACCCTGCCGTGCGGCGGCACGGCCTGGGGCCACGACGGCATCGTGAACGGCTATTACAGCGAGACCCTGGTCACCGCGGACGGCCGCCACGCCTCCGTGGTGACCAACGCCCACCTCGCGACCAACGCGCCCATCGCCCAGATGTACACCCTGCTGGACACCGCCCTCTGCGAGACCGCACCGTAGTCGGCGGCGCCTGCCCGGAGGCCTCGCGGGCCCCGGGCAGGCGCCGAAGGCCACGTAGGGGCGAAGGCTGCGCCGGAGGGACGAAGTGTGGGGGACACGGTGTCGGTGTACGCGTCGGAGCCGGCTTCGGGGCTCGTGATCGTGCTCCTACTGGCGCTGGTGGTGAGGCTGCTGTCGCTTCGGCTCCTGACGTCCGCCCAGCGCAACACGCGGCAGCGTGCGGAGGCAGACCGGGAGGGTCCGGCGAACTCCGGGGACTCGCGGCGGCGGCCGTCCGCGAGCTCGCGCTCGGGCTGGCGGGCAGTGTCGGCCTGGTCCTGCTGGTGCGCACCGGCGGTGTCGTCGGTTTCGAGCTGCTGAACGACTCGATCGCCTTCGGACACGCGCGGGAGCTGGTCATCATGTCGCACCTGTCGTGGACGGAGGCGCGGATCTGGTTCGTCGTCGTGGGGGTGCTGCTGCTGGGCACCGGGTTGCTGTTCTGGTCGCTGACGCAGCGGAACCTGTGGGCCGCCGGCCCGGCGGCGCGTCCAGCGGACGGCGCGGCACTGGTCGGGCTCCTGACGGCCGCGCAGGCGGATCCGCCTGAGTTCGCAGACACTCTGCGGGATCAGATCACCCGGGGCTGGCGCACGCTCGTGCTCTGACTCGACACCTCGCTCTGCGTTTTCGGGGCTCGACCTTCTCGCCGGGTCGGGGTGGTTTCACCGGTGAGCCGGCGGGGCCATCGGTCAGCCGCTGGCACGCTGGCACGCTGGCACGCTGGCACGCTGGCACGCTGGCACGCTGGCACGCTGGC
>NZ_BAAALD010000126.1:0-3014 GCF_039528095.1 Kitasatospora arboriphila | reverse complement strand
GGCACGCCGGCACGCCGGCACGCCGGCACGCCGGCACGCTGGCACGCCGGCACCGAGGCGCCTCGGCCGAGACCGAGCGCGAGAGCTGCGAAGGCCGCCAAGTGGAGCGCCGGATCAACCCATCACCGGGGAGGGCCCGGGCTGCAGGCGGAACGGCGGCGGGCCGAGTGCGCGGCCGGCGGCCGGAGCCGGCGCGGTGCAGGCCGCCCGGGCGGTGTCACTCGACTCCGGGGCGGATGCCGTTCGCGGGTCATTTCCCCTCCTCCCGGCGGGCCCCGTGGGGGCTCGCCTCGAGGGTCGCGCGGAGGGCGGCCAGGGTTGAGGCGATGCGGGCCAGGTCGTCGGGGGGAACCGTCGAGGTCAGCGAGGTGAGCTCGCCCTCGACGACGGGACGGGAGGCGGACAGCTGCTTCTCGCCCGCGGGTGTGAGGCGCAGGACGGACGAGCGGCGGTCCTGGGGGTGTGCGACCCTCTGGCACCAGCCTGCAGCCACCAGCCGGTCGACGGCCTTGCTGACGGCTCCCACGGTGATCGCCAGTTCGCCGACGATGTCGAGCACGCGGCACTCCGGCACGCGGTCGATGATCTCCAGAAGCTCGAACTGCCCCAGTCCCAGCCCTTGTTCGGCGCGCAACCGGGCGCTCACCGCGTTGTAGAGCCGGGTCTCGACGCGGACCAGATCGGTGAAGATCGGGGTGATGTGGCTCACATTGGCCTTCCAGTAGATTCCCGGGAATCATCTTCCTTGGAATCCGGTTGGGGTCAGGCAGGTGGATTCCCAGGAATCCATCCTCGCATCCCGACCCATGGAGGCCCGCATGTCCCGACAGCAGCGCGACGCCCTGGACGCCGTACTCCGCTCCGCCCCTCGCAGCGAGACCCGGCCCACTCCCGAGGAGCAGCGCAGCGGTTTCGCTGCGGCCCTCACCCGACCCGCTCCGGAGGGCGTGGTCACCCGCAGGACCGTCCTGGGCGGCCGGCCGGCCCTGGAGCTGGAGCCGGCCGAAGCCTCCGGCCACGGCCGACTGCTCTACCTGCACGGCGGCGGCTACGTCATCGGCTCACCGGACACCCACGCAGGGCTGGCCGGTGAACTGGCCCGCCGAGCCGGGCTGCGTGCGACGTCGGTGGACTACCGGCTGGCGCCCGAGCACCCCTTCCCCGCGGCCGTCGACGACGGGCTCGCGGCCTACCGCGAACTGCTGGCTTCGGGCACCGACCCGCGGGACCTCGTCATGGCCGGTGACTCCGCCGGTGGCGGACTGAGCATCGCCACGCTGCTCGCCGCCCGGGAGGCCGGGCTGCCGCAGCCGGCCGCCGTGGTCGTCTTCTCCCCCTGGGCCGACCTCACCCTCTCCGGAGGAAGCATCAGCTCCAAGGAGGGCGCCGACCCCATCTTCACCGAGGCCGACGTGCGCGACTACGCCGATCTCTACGTCGGCGCAGGCGACAGGGCGCATCCCCTGGCCAGTCCGGTGTTCGCCGACCTCACCGGACTCCCCCCGCTCCTCGTGCAGGTCGGGGCGAACGAGGTGCTCCTCGACGACGCGGTCCGGCTGGCCGGCCGCGCGGGCGCCGACAACGTCGAGGTCACGCTCGAAATCGGCCCCGGCCTTCCCCACGTCTACCAGCACCACTACGGCCGCCTCGACGAGGCGGACGCCGCACTCGACCGCGCCGCCCGCTTCCTCGCCGCCCATGTGAGCGCCGGGCACCCGGGCGCCGACCGTCTCGAACCGGTCCACTGACACGGACCTTGGTGACCGGGGCGGTCGGGTGGGCGCCGCCTCCTCGGTCGTGCAGTCGAGGTTGGGCGAGGTCGCTGCCGGTGCCCGCCACGGTGGCCCTGGCCCGCACGGGTGACCCGTCCGACAGGCGGTGATCAAGGCGCCGAGGGGCCTTTGCCGCTCGGCGCCGTGAGACCTCCCGGCCTTCCCCGACTGCGCGGATCGCTTGTGCAATCGGTGGGTATTTCCGCAGGTCGGCGCACCCCGGCCGCGCGGCTTCACGTGGGTCGCGGGCAGCTGCGGGGCGCGCGGGCGCGGCAGAGTCCCGTGGGCGCCGTTCGCGCCGGTCGACTGTTCCCCGTCCGGCGCGTCCAGCGCGTCCGGCGTGGTTACCGGCCGGCGCCCGGCGGTTCCTCGCGGTGCCGGGCGGCTTCCTCGGCGGTGGCGTAGACGGGGAACAGCTCTGCGGTGTCGGTGAGTTCCAGGACCCGGCGTGCCCCGGTGCTGGGTGCGACGAGGACGGTGGGCACCGTGCGGTCGGCGGCCGCGGTCCTGGCCCGCAGCAGGGTGTTGAGCCCGCCGGAGGCGAGCAGCTCGATGCCGCTCAGGTCGACCGCGAGGACGTCCGGGAGTTCGGCGAGTGCCGCGTCGAGGGCGTGCTGTGCCTGGTCGGCGGTGCCCTGGTGAAGGTCGCCGGCGAGAACGCACACCACGGCCCGGCCGATGCGCCTGGTACTGGTCTTCAGCTCGCTCGACACGTCTGCATCCCTTCCCGGGGGAGCGGCGTGTTCGGGCGGTGGCCGTTCAGGGCGGCCCCGATGCTGCCGCAGAGGGCGAAGAGGTGGTCGGCGCCGGTGATCTCCAGCAGCCGTCGGACCCGGCGGTGGGGCTGCGGCGAGCGCGTTCTCCGGGGCGGCGCGCCGGCCCCGGTCGATCTCGCCGTCGAGATGGAGGACGCGCCTGCCGGGCCGGGGACGTCCGTGACGGTGGTCAGCAGCAAGGGCACGGCGCCGCCGTGGGCGGGGGAGGGCGGTAGGAGGTGTCGGGTGGTCATGGGCGCGCTCCCTTCCGGGCGGAGCAGCTGACATGTCCGGCTTCGTGCGGGCGAGGAGTCGGCCTGCTCGGTGGTCGGTTGCCGGCGGAGCGGGCGACCCGGCCGGGCCGTTCGGTTCGGGCGGGGGTGTACGGCCGGGGCATTGGCGGCCGGATCATCCCCACCATCGGGTGATGCCGTCGTGGGGGCTGCGCTCCCTTTCCCCGGTGCGGGCCGAGGCCCGGTCGAGTTCG
>NZ_BAAALD010000125.1:5878-18867 GCF_039528095.1 Kitasatospora arboriphila | reverse complement strand
CGACGGCGGCGCCGGCGGCGAGCACCGCCTTCGGGCCGAAGGCCTCGGCGGCCGGAGGTGAGCAGGGCGCGGCGGCCCGCGATCGCTGGAAGGAACTGATCGGGTACGACGAACTGAACGGGGATCAGGAGTGTCCCTGTCAATGACGGACTTCAGTCGGAAGGGACACGGTTGTGACGACGAGTGGGAAGCACACGGGCCGGCGAGCGGTGCTGGGTGTGGGCGCGGGGGCGGTCCTGGCCCTCGCGGTGCCGATGGGCGGGACGGCCCGTGCGGAGGGCAGGGTGTCGCAGCGCGGGGGCGGGGTCACCGGGGCGCTCGCCGATCTCGAGCGTGAGCACGGCGCCCGGTTGGGTGTGTTCGCGCGGAACACGGTGACGGGCGCGCAGGTCCGTTACCGCGCAGAGGAGTTGTTCCCGATCTGTTCCGTGCACAAGATCGTGACGGCGTCCACGGTGCTGCGTGACCGCGACCGGGACGGGGAGTTCCTCGCCCGACGCATCCACTACACCGCCGAGGACGTCACCGCCTCCGGGTACGCGCCGATCACGGGCACGCCCGAACATCTGGCCTCCGGCATGACGGTGGCCGAACTGTGCGCCGCGGCGCTCGACTACAGCGACAACGCCGCCGACAACCTCCTGCTCCGTGAGCTGGGCGGGCCCACGGCGATCACGAGGTTCTGCAGGTCCCTCGGCGACCGGGTGACGCGCCTGGACCGCTGGGAGCCCGCCCTGAACTCCGCCGAGCCGGGGCGCGTCAGCGACACCACGAGTCCGGCGGCCATCGCACGGACGCTCACCGACCTCCTCCTCGGCACCGCTCTCGCCCCGCGGGACCGGCGCCGACTGACGGAGTGGATGCTCGCCAACACCACCGGCGCCGGCCGCCTGCGCGCCGGCCTCCCCTCGGGCTGGGCGCTCGCGGACAAGACCGGTACCGGAGACTACGGAGCCACCAACGACGTCGGGATCGCCTGGACCCCGGACGGGACGCCCCTGGTCCTGTCCGTGCTGTCCACCACGACCCGCGCGGACGCCACCGCCGACGAAGCCTTGCTCGCCCGCGCGACCGCCCTGGTCGTGCCGGCGCTCAGCTGACAGCCCTGCTCCGGCCTGCTCCCGGTCCGGACGGGGGCAGGCCGGCGCAGGCGAACCAGGCCAGGCCTGGCAGGTCAGGGCGGACCGGGGCCGCGGCTACGATCCGGTCATGAGCATCGTCGGACGGTACACGCGCCTGACACCGGCCCAGTCGGACCGCGCGATGCGGGAGCCCGGCTGGGCACGGGAGTTGGCGGAGGAACTCGCCGAGGCGGAGTCGGAGCGGCAGCTGTCCGTGGCGGACCGGCGGTGCCACGAGGTCGGCACGGCCTGGCACGCACTCGCCTTCCTGCTCGACCGTCGGGGCCTTCCGGTGGACCTGCTCCACGGTGAGGCGGAGGTACCGGACACGGCCGCACCCGGCTACGGGCCGCCGCGGCTGCTGGTCCCGGAACGCGTCCGGCTCGCCGCCGACTCCCTCGCCGAACTCCCGCCCCATGTCCTGACCGAGGGTGTCACCGCTGACGATCTGGCGCAGGCGCACGTGTACCCGGCCGGCCTGTGGCAGCGCGGGGACGCGCTGGAGGTGGTGGCCGGGCACTACCTGGAGTTGGCGGCGTTCGTCCGCACGGCTGCCCGCTACCGGCATGCCCTGCTGGTCCGCCTCGGCCGACCGCCCTGTCCCGAATCCACTCCCCCGGCGAGAGGATTCGGGCGGCGGACGGGGCAGCAAGCACGCCAACCGCCGCACGGCAGAAGCCCGGAGAGAAGATTCGACGCGTCTTCGGATCTCGCGGCAATTCAGGTCGGGATCTGACCTCAATGCCTCATAACGTAGTTCCTGACCGACGGAACACGTACTTACCGTAAGGCGGACACCTTGAACGAGACCCGGACGATCAACGAGCCCACCACTGCGCCCACCCCCACCGGCGAGCGTGCCGACCTGCTGGTGGCGCTGGCCAAGCAGCGGCACTTCCTGCGCTTCACCACCCGCGACCTCACCGACGAGCAGGCCGGACAGCGGACCACGGCCAGTGAGCTGTGTCTGGGTGGCCTGGTCAAGCACGTCGCCTCGGTGGAGCGGACCTGGGCGGCCTTCATCGTGGAGGGTCCGTCGGCGATGCCCGACTTCACCGCGATGACCGAGGCCGACTTCGCCCGCCGCGCCGACGAGTTCCGGATGCTGCCCGGCGACACGCTCGCCGGCGTGCTCGCCGACTACGAGGAGGTCGCCCGGCGCACCGACGAGCTGGTCGCCGCGCTCCCGGACCTGGACGCCGCCCAGCCGCTGCCGAAGGCCCCCTGGTTCCAGGCCGACGAGGCGTGGTCGGCCCGCCGCGTGCTGCTGCACGTGGTCGCCGAGACCGCTCAGCACGCCGGCCACGCCGACATCATCCGCGAGTCCCTGGACGGCTCGAAGAGCATGGGCTGACCCGCGCCCGCAGTCCTGCGGCCCGTGTCCGGCAGTCGGTGGCCGACTGCCGGACACGGGCCTGCGGGCTGCCACTGCGACCTCTACTGCGACTGCATCGACGACGGGCGACTACAGCATGTGGTGGCCGTCAGCCGCCGCTGGCAGCGGGTACCGGCTCGGGCTGCGGGGCAGGGGTGCGCCGCGGGAGGAGCAGTGGGGTCGCCAGCACGAGCACGCCGGCCAGGGCAATGGCCGTGCGCGGGCCGTGCAGGGCGCCGAGCACGCCCCAGACGGCGGTGAGGAGGGCCGTCGCGGCCTTGGTCGTCACCGCCCAGGCGGACAGCGTGCGGGTGGTCCGGTCGGTCGGGGTCCGTTCGAGGCGGTAGGTGGCGCAGACGGGGTTGAAGACCGCGCAGCAGAAGATGAGGCCGAGTTCGACGCCCATCACCAGGAGCAGGCCTGCGGTTCCCGGTCCGACGAAGGCGAGGCCCACGGGCCACAGTGCGCGCAGGGCGCCGGCCGCGACGAGGATCCGTCGTTGTCCGAACCTGGCGGCGAGGGGTCGGGCCAGGCGCGCACCGAGCAGTCCGCCGATCGAGGGGACGGCGAAGGCGAGGCCGTACTGCCAGGCTGCGAAGTCGAGCCGGCCGAGCATGAGAACGGCGAGCAGTGGCTCCGCGGCCATCACCAGGCCGTTGAACAGCGCGGTGTTGAAGAACAGGGGGCGCAGCGTCGGGTCGGCGAGGATGTACCGCCAGCCGTCGAGCAGGTCGCGGGCCCGCAGGCGCTGGGCCGGTCGGGGTTCGGGCGCTGGCTCGGTCCCGCCCGTGGCGCGGATACCGAGGGCCGAAAGCAGGTAGCTGGCCGCGTCGGCCGCCACTGTCGCCACCGGTCCGAGGAGACCGATCGCGGCGCCGCCCAGTGGGGGGCCGACGATGGTGGTCGTCCAGGCGGTGGACTCGAACCGGGCGTTGGCGACGAGCAGGTCCTCGGCCGGCAGCAGGGTCTTCAGGTACGCGCCGGAGGCGGCGCGAAAGGTGATGTCGGCGGCCGCGACGACGACCGAGACCAGCAGGAGCTGGACGAAGGTGAGCACGCCGAGCGCGAACGCGGTGGGGATCGTCAGCAGCGCGGCGCACCGCACCAGGTCCGCCGCGATCAGCACGGGCCGTTTGCGGCGGAACTCCACCCAGGGGCCGAGCGGCACGGCCGCGGCCGCTCCGACCGCGGCGCCCGCGGCGGAGAGCACGGCGACCTCGGCCGGTCCGGCGTGCAGCACCCGGACGGCGATCAGCGGGAAGGCCCCGAAGGCGAGCCACGTGCCGAGCGCGCTCGTCCCGTACGCCCCCCAGAGCCACCCGAACGGCCGCCCCAGCCGGTGTCCGCTCCGCACGTCCGACACCCCTCGCCCCGCACCAGTGACCCGTACCCGTACCCGTAACCCGAACGATCGGTCCACGATCGAACCGTTCAGAGGGAGCACCCTACCGGGGTTAGGACCGCCTCGAGGCCGATCGCCCCGCGCCCTTCCGAGGGCAGCCGGAGCGCCGGGGGCACCGTTCACCGGCCTGGGACTGCGGACTGCGGACTGCGGACTGCGGACTGCGGACTGCGGACTGCTCAGGGCATGCCGGGTACGGCCGCCTCGAACGGCAGGGGGCGGTGGAAGACGACCCGGGTCCGGCCGGGGCCGCTGTAGTCCTCGACCGCAGTCGCTTCGAAGCCGAGGCTGCGGTGGAAGGCGATCGAGCCCGTGTTGCCGGGCGAGGTGATCGCTTTGAGCCGCCGTGCGCCGTGTCGGTGCGCGATGGCGGCGAAGGTCGCGTACAGCCGGCGGCCGAGGCCGGTGCCCCGGGTGTCGTCCCGGGTGGCGACCAGGTGGACGTATCCGGTGCCGTCGGGGGTGGTGAACCCGATGAGGTAGCCGTGGATGCCGTCGTCCGCGCGGGCGACCAGCCAGGTCTCGCCGAACTCGTGGACCAGCGCGTCGAGGTGGAGGGACCGGAGGTCCCGCTCGCCCCAGTAGCGGTGGTGGTCGGCGAGGACCTGGTGGAGGTCGGCGATGGTGCCGGGTGTGATGTGTGGTCGCACTCCGGGATCATGGCAGGCCGGGCGTGGACGCCGTACACCGCCCGCGGGCTCCGGGCCTCCTGGCGGGCTGCTCGACGCGCTCGGCCCGGTCGGTTTCATCGGCCCCCTCGGCGTCGTCGGCCAGCAGGGGCGATCGGGTCAGCACCAACACGGCAGTGCAGACCACGGCGGCGGAAGCGGCCGCGAGGACCAGGGGCAGCCCGCTGCGGACCTTCTTGCAGGACACCAGGGCCCCTAGGACGGAGGCCAGGCCGTTGGCGACGGCGGCCAGTACTGCCAGCAGCACACTCAGCACGGTGGATCAGCCCTTGCCCCTCGGCGGCGTTCGTCGGTGTCCGCTGCCGTCGGGACGGAACGGGCCGGCCCTGCGGCTCCTGCCGTTCGTGCCCGGCCGGTCAGGAGGCCCGGAACGCGGCCCGGGGCCCGGAACGGCCCGGGCCCGGAACGGCACGGGGCCGGGAGTGCCTCGCAGGGCGGCGCCTGCCCGGGATCGGCCCGCTCCGTGCACGGGCCGGTCCGGCCGGACCCGCACCGACCGCCCCGGCGCCACCGTGGGCAGCAACGGCCGGGGCACCGGGGGCGGGGACGCCGGGGCGGGACGGATGCGGGCTCAGTGCTCGGCCGGGCAGAGGGTGTCGTGTGCGGGGCGTCGGCCGTCGACGAGGAAGCGGGTCACCAACCGGTCGCCGCAGGCGTTGCCGTGCGCGGCGTAGGCGTCGTGGCCGCCGGAGTCGACGCTCACCAGGCGGGCCCGGTCGCCGAGTGCGGCGCGCAGGCGCAGGGCGCCGGCGTAGGGCGTGGCGGGGTCGCGGAGGTTCTGCACCATGAGGATGTTCGACGGCCCGTCGGGCGTGATCCGGGTCGGCGGTTCGGCCGGGTCGGTGGGCCAGAAGGCGCAGGGCATGACGTTGACCGGCATGCCGGCGGTCAACGGGTGCGCGGTGCGGTCGGCGGCGACGGCGCGGGCGTAGCCGTCGGCGGAGCGGGGCCAGCGGACGTCGTTGCACATGGTGGCGGCGGAGGCGGCGACGGTGTTCTGCATCGCGGCGTCGGGCGGGGTGGCGGCCGGGGGCAGCTCGGCGCGGCCGTCGGCGGCGAGCATCAGGCGGGCGAGCCGGGGGAAGCGGGCGTCGTCGTAGAGGGTGTCGAGCATGGCCGCGCGCAGGGCGTTGCCGTCGAGGCGGGCGGGGTTGGCGCCGGGCCAGGGCAGCGGGGCGGTGTCGAGGCGGGCGGCGAGCCGCAGGAACAGGTCGCGTACCTGCTGCGGGGTGTCGGCGAGCCGCTGGTCGCCGGCGGCGGGGGCGGCGGCCCAGGCGGCGAAGTCCGGGAAGCGGTCCTCGGCGCCGGTGGCGTAGGCGGCGAGCCAGCCGCGTTCGACGCGGCTCGGGTCGGGGTCGTCGTTGCTGTCGAGGACGATCCGGTCGGTGCGGTCGGGGTACATGGTGGCGTACACGGCGCCGGCGTAGGTGCCGTAGGAGACGCCCCAGGCGGAGATCCGGCGTTCGCCGAGGGCTTGGCGGATGCGGTCCATGTCGCGGGCCTCGTTGCGGGTGCTGATGCTGCGGAGCACGGGGCCTCCGTTGCGGGTGCAGGCGTCGGCGATCCGGCGGGCGGCGGCGAGGTTGCCGGTGACGGAGCCGTCGGGTGCGGGCCAGGGCAGCAGGGTGGTCATCGACAGGTCGTCGTGGGCGAGCCCGCAGTCGACGGGGCTGCTGCGGCCGACGCCGCGGGGGTCGAAGCCGATGAGGTCGTAGCGGTCGAGGACGGACCGGGGCAGTCGGCGGACGGCGTTGGTGGGGCCGTTGAGTCCGGGGTTGCCGGGTCCGCCGGGGACGATGAGCAGGGCGCCGCGGCGCTGGTCGGGGCGGGCGGCGGTGATCCGGGAGACGGCGAGGTCCAGCTGCGGGCCGGTGGGATCGGCGTGGTCGAGCGGGACGGCGAGGGTGGCGCACTGCTGGCGGGTGTCGGCCGTGCTGTCGGGGCAGCTGCCCCAGGCGATCGGGGCGGGCGGCCGGGCGGTGGTCGCGGGCGGGCCGGCGGGCCGGGTGGTGGCGGTCGCGGGCGGGGCGGTGCCGAGGAGGGTGAGGAGTGCGGCGGCGGCCGTCGCGGCCGTGGCGTGGGCGATTCGCATGCCGAGTAGTCTTCGCGGCCGGGCTCGGCGGGGCGATCCTGTCGGCACCCGGATCCGTCCTGGTGCGGGCCTCACCCGCATCCGGGGGCTCGCCCCACCCAGAGGTCGGCGGTGCCTCCACGTGCGGCCCCGGGTGGCCATCCGGACACCCTGACCCGGTGTCAGGAATTCGTTCGGTGAAATTCGTGGAATATCCGCTGTGGCACCCGAGGGATAATTCTGACGAGGCCCCGTCAGATCAAGGGTAAAAGGGTTCCCAAAAGCCGATCACGTCTTGATGACGATCGAGACGTGATCGGACATATCGGACTGATCATTCAGTTTTCTATCATCTGGCGCGCGTAGCGTACGACCGCCGAGCACGGGGTGGGCGTCATAGGCGACAGGCCGTCCCGCAAGGCCGCCGAGGTGCGGGAGCCCCTCGGAAGGAGCCCGTCCCACCCGCCCGCCCCAAGACCCGCGCCGTCAGGCGCCATCGGTCCGGCGCGGGGCCTCGAAAGTTGGCTACGCACACGTGAGCACCGTTCGTCCGCGCATTTCTGACGACCCGTCCGGTAATTCCGTCCGACATGAGGGAACACTCCGGATGCGAACGCTCACCGCGGCCGACGGTCCCACGCTCGAACCCTTTCCGCTGACCGGAACCGGGCGCCCGGCGCCCGTCCCCGCCGCTGCCCCCGCCTCGAAGGCCGTCTTCGTCGACCAGAGCGGTCGGCGCGGGCGGGCCCTGCGCGGCATCGGCTGGGTCGCCGGCGCCGCCTGCGCCGGGTTCGCCACGGTGGCACTGGCCACGGTCGCCGGGTCCAACGCCCAGGCGCCCGCGATGGCGATCCCCTCCCCCGGGGCGACACCCGCGCGCGGCGTCCTCGGGGACTCCGGCAGCCCCACCCCCTCCGCGAGCCCGACGACGGGCGCCACCCGCACCGTCGGCGCCTCCCCGGGCGTCTCGGCCTCCCACAGCCGGACCGGCGCGAGCACCGAGCCGTCCGCCTCCGTCTCCGTCTCCGTCTCCGGCCGGCCCTCCGGCACCGCGAAGACGACCACCAAGGCCGGCACGGCCGGTACAGCCGGTACGGCGAAGACGGCCGCCACGCCCGGCACCACACGCCAGTCGACCACGGCCTCCACCACGACGCGGAAGTCGACCACCACGTCCACGTCCGCCGCCCGCACCCGCTGAGCACCACCGAGGACCACTGCCATGTCCCGACCCAAGGGCAACCGGGCAGCCGCCCGGAGCCGCCGCCGCGCCGTTCCCCCGCTGCGCTTCACCCTGCCCACGGTGGTGCTGCTCACCCTGCTCCTCACCCTGCTGCTGCGCGGCCTGGTGACCAACGAGGCCTTCCACGACGCCCGGATCAACGTCTCGGTCGACAAGACCACCGTGCCGGCCGCGCTGCTCACCGGCGGGCCGGTGATCGACGCCCGCGGACCGGGCGCGCCGCGCAGCTACCGGGCGCAGGACCACACCATGGCGCTCACCTTCGACGACGGCCCGGACGAGAAGTGGACGCCGCAGATCCTCGACGTCCTCGCCCGGTACCACGCGAAGGCCACCTTCTTCGTGACCGGCTCCATGGTCGTCCAGTACCCCGAGCTGATCCGGCGGATCCTCGCCGAGGGCCACGAGATCGGCCTGCACACCTTCACCCACCCCGACCTGACCCTGCAGTCGGACCGCCGGATCACCTGGGAGATGGCGCAGACCCAGATCGCGCTGGCCGGTGTCGCGGGGGTGCACAGCGCACTGTTCCGCCCGCCGTACTCCTCGGACGCCACCGCGCTGGACGACCTCACCTGGCCGGTGGTCAAGAAGCTCGCCGACCGCGGCTACGTCACCGCGTTCATCGACGAGGACACCGAGGACTGGCAGCGCCCCGGCGTGGACGCCATCGTCCGGGCCGCCCTGCCGAAGAAGCCGGGCGCCGGCCACGTGGTGCTGATGCACGACGCCGGCGGCGACCGCTCGCAGAGCGTCGCGGCGCTGCGGATCCTGATGCCGCAACTGCAGTCCGAGGGGTACCGCTTCACCACCGTCAGCCAGGCGATCGGCGCGGGCAGCCCGATGTCCCGGGCGAGCGACTTCCAGCGCTGGGAGGGCGAGGCCTTCCTGTACCTGGCGCACGGCTCGGTGCTGGTGATGCCCGTCCTGGTGGTGCTGCTCGCCGTGGTCGGCACGCTGGTCTTCGGGCGGTTCGCGCTGATGCTGTTCCTGTCGGTCAAGCACGCCCGCCGCACCAGGCGCCGGACGTTCTCCTGGGGGCCGCCGGTCACCGAGCCGGCGACCGTCCTGGTGCCCGCGTACAACGAGCAGGAGTGCATCGCCAACACCCTCAACTCGCTGACGGCCGGCGAGCACCCCGTCGAGGTGATCGTGATCGACGACGGGTCGACGGACGACACCGCGCGGATCGTGCGCGAGCTCGACCTGCCGGGCGTACGGCTGATCACGCAGCCGAACTCCGGCAAGGCCACCGCGCTCAACACCGGCATCGCCAACGCCTCGCACGACCTGATCGTGATGATGGACGGCGACACGGTCTTCGAGCCGTCCACCGTCCGCGAACTCGTCCAGCCGTTCGCCGACCCGTCCGTCGGCGCGGTCGCGGGCAACGCCAAGGTCGGCAACCGCAACGGCCTGATCGGGGCCTGGCAGCACGTCGAGTACGTCATGGGCTTCAACCTGGACCGTCGGATGTACGACGAGCTGCGCTGCATGCCCACCGTGCCCGGCGCGGTCGGCGCCTACCGCCGCGAGGCGCTGGAGCGGGCCGGCGGGATGAGCGAGGACACCCTCGCCGAGGACACCGACCTCACCATGGCCCTGCACATCGACGGCTGGCGGGTCGTGTACGCCGAGAACGCCCGGGCCTGGACGGAGGCGCCGAGCACCGTCGGCCAGCTGTGGTCCCAGCGCTACCGCTGGTGCTACGGCACCATGCAGGCGATGTGGAAGCACCGCCGGGCGGTGTTCGCCTCCGGCCCGGCCGGCCGCTTCGGGCGGGTGGGGCTGCCGCTGGTCGCCCTCTTCATGGTGCTGGCTCCGCTGCTGGCCCCGCTCTTCGACGTCTTCCTGGTCTACGGGCTGGTGTTCGTCGACGCGCCGAAGACCTTCGCCGCCTGGTCGACCGTGCTGCTCGCCCAGTTCGTCTGCGCCGCGTACGCCTTCCGGCTCGACCGGGAGCGGCCGCTGCACCTGTTCTCGCTGCCGCTCCAGCAACTGGTGTACCGGCAGCTGATGTACCTGGTGCTGCTGCAGTCCTGGATCACCGCGCTGACCGGCGGCCGGCTGCGCTGGCAGAAGCTGCGGCGCACCGGCGAGGTCGACGCGCCCGTCGCCGCCTGACCCGCTCCCCCTGCCTTCCGACCCGCCCCGGTCCTGCTCTCCACCACCCGAAAGGCCACCATGACCGCGCCTGCCCACTCCGGGTACTCCCCGCCCGGCGCCGGGCCGTCCGCCGGCGCCCCCGCTCCCGTGCCCGTTCCCGTGCCCGTTCCCGCGCCCGTTCCCGCGCCTGGGTCCGGCTCGGGTGCTGCGCCCGGCTCCGGTGTCGCGCCCGGGCAGGAGGCCGCCCGGCCGGCCCCCGGCCGCGACCGCTACCTCGACCTGCTGCGTGCGCTGGCGCTGGTCCGCGTCGTCTTCCTGCACATGTTCGCCTGGACGTGGCTGCCGATCGTCTTCCCGTCGATGGGCGTCATGTTCGCGCTGGCCGGCTCGCTGATGGCCCGCTCGCTCTCCCGGCCCGCCCTCTCGGTGATCCGGGGCCGGCTGCGCCGCCTGCTGCCGCCGCTGTGGCTGATGGGCGCCATCGCCGTACCGGGCATGCTGCTGCAGGGCTGGACGGCGGCCGGCTCCGGCCACAGCGTGGCGGGCTGGTGGGGCCGGATGCTGCTGTGGATCCTGCCGATCGCCGACCCGCCGTACGCCGAGCACCTGCCCGGCGTGCACGGGCTGCTGGACACCTACTGGGGCGAGCACGCCGCCGGACCGCTCTGGTACCTGCGCGCCTACCTGTGGTTCGTGCTGATCTCCCCGCTGGTGCTCCCGCTGCTGCGGCGCGTGCCGTGGCTGGTCGTCCCGGTGCCGATGCTCTTCTGTGTCGTCCTCGAAACGGGCTGGGTGGACCTGCGCCCGGAGCTGTACAGCATCGTCGACGGCCTGGCGATCTACGGCTCCTGCTGGCTGCTCGGCATGGCCTACCAGGAGGGCGTGCTCGCCCGGATCCCCCGCTTCCTGGTGCCGTCCATCACCCCGTTCGTGATGGCCGCCGTGCTCTGGTGGACGCTCAACGGCACCAACGACACGGGCGGGCCGAACACCCTGGAGGACAGTACCCTCGGCCAGGCCGTCTGGTCCTTCGGCTACGTGCTGATCCTGCTGAACGCCGCGCCGAACTGGCAGGAGTGGCCGCAGGCGCTGCGGCGCTGGAGCGGCTGGATCGGCCTGCTGAACTCGCGCGCCGTCACCGTCTACCTCTGGCACAACCTGGCGATCACCGCGGCCATCGGCCTGATCGGACTCACCTGGGGGGTGCCGCTGCTCGCCGAGAACGTGCCGTGGCTGCTCGACAGCGAATGGCTGGCGATGGCGTTCGCCTGGCCGCTGATCGGCCTGTGCATCGTGGCCTTCGGCTGGGTCGAGGACCTCGCCGCCAAGCGCAGGCCCCGGCTGTTCCCCTACCCGCGGCAGCCGCGGGCGAGCCGCGCGCGGCACCGCTGAGCCTGCACTGCTGAGCCGACACCACTGACCCGGCCGCGGCCCCGCCGCCCGCCCCGGCGGCGGGGCGTCACGCACCACCGCGCCGGGGCGGCTACCCGGTGGGCAGGCTCTGCAACTGCGCACGTGCCTGGTCCTTGACGGAGAGCTGCGCGCCGAGCATGACCTGCGGCGAGCCGCTGCCGCTGCTCGCGCAGAAGCGCCCGTCCTTGACCGGGACGGACAGGTAGAGCTTGCCCTCGTTGCGGGCCAGGACGAGCCGGGAACCGCTCGTGCAGTCGGCGTCGGTGCCGGCCGGCGAGGCCGACACCCAGCTGACGGCGTGGTAGAGCGGCTCGCCCGGATTGATCACCATCGACCGCTCTCTGGTGGTGATGAAGCGCAGATCTCCCAGCACACCGGTGGTGAGCTTGGTGTACGAGCCGCCCGTACCGTCGGTCCGCACATCGGCCGGCCCGTACAGCTTGCACGAGTACGGCAGGTGGTTGGTGACCTGGATGAGGCCGGTGTGCCGGGAGCCGCTCTCCTGCAGCTCGATCAGCTCGGCGGTGACGTCGTCTCCCGGCCCCAAGCCGCCGCACACCGCATCCTTCGGGACGTTCGTCAAGGTGGGCACCGCTGCCGCCGCCGGCGCACCGCCCGGGGTCGCGGACGCGACGGCCGGCGCTGCGGTGGCGGAGCCCGCCGGGCCGGCTGCCGGACTCGCATCGGACCCGCAGGCGGTGAGCACGACCGACCCGAAGGCCACCGCACCGGCCAGGGCCACATGACGGATCTTCAAAACAATGCTCCCGAACGATGGATGAACGGCCGCCCGCGGCGGGCAGGCCCACTCACAGCACGTGCCCGAACACCGTTCGGTTCCACCTGCCGCCGATGCCGTCGCACCCCGGATGCCGTCAGCTCCTCCGACGGCCGAGGGTGGTGAGGGCGAAGAGGAGGCCGCCGGTCATGAAGAACGGTTCGTAGAGCAGGGTCGCGAAGCGGTTCATCGGGTCGAGGTCCGCGGTCGTCCGGGCACCGACGGCGAGGGCGGCCCAGTCCGGGACGGACGGTGCGGCGTGAAGCAGGAGCAGCGCGGTGGTGGCCCAGAGGCCGACGGTTGTCAGTCGGCCGGGCAGGCGGCGGCCCCAGGGCCGGACCGTCGCCAACGCCGGTACCGCCGCCGCGGCGCAGAGCGGAACGGCGAGGATGTCGATGACCAGCAGTGGGAGGTTGTCGCGCACGGAGAGCCCGGCGGGCAGTCCGACCCGGCCGCCGAGGAGCCAGTAGAGGTGGACCGCGGAGAAGAGGACGGCCCAGGCGGCAGCCGCCCACGCTGCCCGGCTCGCCCACCGGTGAACCGTGCGGGAGGGGCCTGCGGTACGAGGGGCGGCGGCGAGCGTCTGCGTGTCCATGCGGTCCACTGTGCCGGGTCGGCCGCGGCCGCGGATCGTCCGTCCGGTTCGTTTCCGATCCACCGTCAGGATGACCATCACGACGACCACTCGGCTTCCGGGAGGACCGTTCGGTGGGTGAACCCCCAAGGGTGGACACCGCCCCGGGCCGGGTCGTCCGCGTGGCGGGCACCCGCTCCGGCCGCCGGGGTGCGGC
>NZ_BAAALD010000125.1:0-5868 GCF_039528095.1 Kitasatospora arboriphila | reverse complement strand
TACCGGGGCGGGGGCGGCCGGGGCGGGGGCGGCGGCCGTCAGCCGCCGAAGTTCAGCGCGTAGAGGCTGCGCACGGAGTCCGCGGTCACGAAGTCCATCGGGACGGTGCCGAGCACCGGGCGGGAGGCGTGGTCGAGTCCGCCGAGGTAGCCGCGGAGCTTGGAGGCGGCGGCGTCGGCGGCCTGGCGCGGCCACAGGCCCCAGCCGGAGCTGGAGGTGAAGGTGAGGAACAGCCGGTTCGGGTCGCCGGAGGCCCGGGCGGCGTCCAGGTGGGCGGAGACCTCGGGCCACTTGCGGTTGTAGAAGTCGAAGATCGTGCCGATGTCGTAGTCGTCCTCGATGTCGGTCCTGGACCCGCCCCAGCGGATGCCGGGGAGCGCGCCGTTGTCGGCGAGCAGCACGATCCGGCCGCGGACGTCGCCGAGCCGCGGTATGCGGTCCTCGCTCCACAGCAGGCCCGGCCAGCGGCGCTGGTAGTCGGCGAAGATCGCCCCGAAGTCGGCGTCGGAGACGCTGGAGTACTCCTGCTTGACCCGCATCACCACGGTCTCGCCGGGGTGGGCGGCGAGGAAGGCGCCGACCTGGTTGAGCACGTCACCGAAGAAGATCTTCTGGAAGAACTGCGAGTGGTGGATCGCGAAGACCCCGTCGATCGCCCGGCACCGGATGTCCAGGAACCTCACGCCTGCGGACAGTTGGTCCGGGACGCCGAGGGTCTGGGTCTGCACCAGCGCCCCGCCGTACAGGGCGCAGGTGTCGTGGGTCCCGGGCAGGGTGAGCCGGGACAGCACCGCGTCGGAGCCGAGGGCGCCGAGCCAGTCGGCGCCGCCGGGGACGGCCGCGGCCCGGGCGACGGCGGAGGCCCGCGGCGCACCGAGCCCGAGCCCGGCGCCCGCGAGGGTGGCGGCGAACGCGGAGCGGGCGAAGGTGCGTCTGGTGATCGGAGTACCGGTCAGGGACAAGGGGTCAACCTCCTGGTGACGGTCCGACAGGTCATGGGCATGCCCATTATTGGCGGCGGTCCGACCTTCCGGCCAGACCCGCGACACAACCCCGCCGGACGGCCGCCGGGTGGTGCGGCGCCCCCTCCAGGCGCGCCGCGACTCCTCGACCACGAGGTCCACCGTGGTGGCGCACACCGCCGGCACGAGGCCTCGGCGGCGGCACCGGCGACCTGTACTTCTTCAAGGGCGACCAGTACGTCCGGGTGCGCTGACCGGGACCCGACCGTGCCGGGCGAGCGCTGATCGCGCAGGGTCGGCGTCACCTGCGGGTGCCCGGAGGGGCCGGGGACTCACGTCTCCGGCCCTGGCCACTGCCGGGACCACCGGGAGGTGAACCCGCGGGCCCCTTGCCTCCCGGATCGCGCGGCAGGACGTTCCGCCGGGCTGACACACTGAGGCCGACGCGCAGAGCCGCACGGAGGATCCGGACACCCATGCTGAACCCGCTCGACGCCCCGGCGGCGGTCTCGGCCGCGGCCGAACCGCTCGAGGACCTGCTCGACGACTGCAACCATGTGGCGTCCGTGGGCCTGTTCCACGTCGTCCCCGTCACCGGGACGGCACCCGGTCCCGACCGGATGGGGCGTCTCGCTCAGGCCGTGTACGACGCGGGGCCCAGTGGATACCGGGTGGGGACGCCGGTCGAGCCGTTCGAGTCACCGCAGGCCTGGCGGGAGGTTCTCCGCCGTCAGGTGACCGACGGGTTCATGCAGCCCTCCCGGCGGTACTCGGATCCCGGCCTGCGCACGCCCGCCCAGATCCGGCGGACGGGCGAACTCGCCGATGGTGTCTGCGACCTGATCGAGGCACATCTGGGGCCCGTCCGATGCTCCGGCGACGTCGACGGCCCGCACACGGGCAGCATCCAGTGGCGCAACCTGCTGCTGGTCACCGACGACTGGGCCACCGTCCTGGCCTTCGGCATCGACGACTGACCGGACACGCCCCGCCGACGGCGGGCGCCGCGGACCTACCGGAACATCCGGCGACCACGCCCGGCAGACAGACAGGAAGGAAGGAAGGCAGGCAGGCAGGCAGGCAGGCAGGCAGGCAGGCCGACGGTTGCCGTCGATCGGCGTGTCAGGCCCGTGCCGCCAGCAGGGGCGGGAGGTGCTGGGCGGCCGCCTCCGCGGTGAAGGAGGAGGCGAAGGTGAAGGCGCGCGGGGACGGACCGTTCGCCCGGAGCTCCGCCAGCCGGTCCAGCGCCTCACCGACGGGCGGCAGGTGGCCGGCGGGCACCCACCAGAGGACGAGGTGTGCCTCGACGTGCCGTTCGAACCAGTCGCGGCGCCGCCGCATGACCTCCAGGTGCCCGCTGCGGTAGGTGAAGTCCCACAGCGCCTCCTGGCTCTCCCAGACCGACAGGTTGACGATGACGTCCTCGCCGGCCGGACGCAGGGCGGCGGCGTTGGCCTCGCCGTCCCCCACGAGCCGCCACACGAAGCCGGGCGCCGCGTCCGCGGCCGTGTTGACCGGGTCGAGCATCTCGACGAACGGCGCGATGCGGGGGTCTTCGAGGGGGTACCGGAGCGTGGCGAGGTTGAGTTGGGCGAGGTGGGCGGCGCGCGTGGATGCGGTCATGGTGTCATCCCAGCACGGCCGTTCTCTCTATGTCAATCATCATTGTTTTTAGAATCCTCGACCACCACGCAGCACTCCCCCGGCCTGGCGTCCATACGGGCGCGGACGGGTCCGTCGGCGCCGAGCAACCCCTCCAGCAGAGCGAGGTTCATGCCGCACACCAACGGCGGGAAGCGCTCCGCGACGGCGTGGAAGGGGCAGTTGCGCATCCGGACGACGCGCGCCGCGGCTCCCTCGTCGCCGCCGTCCTCCACGTGCGGTTCGTAGCCGCGGGCCGCCAGCACCGCCACGGCCTCGTCGAGTCCCCCGCAGGGCGCGGCCGAACCGCGCAGTGCCTCGCCCCGCCGGCGCGCCGCCTCGCACAGCCCGGCGTCCAGACCGGCCTGTTCGGCCGCCTCGGCGAGCAGTTCGGCGGCGGTGCGGTAGTCGCGGGCCGGCAGTGACACCGACCGTTCGGCCTTCGCCCGCGTGTAGACCTTGGCGGGGCGGCCGGCGCCCGGCCCGGAACGTCCCGTCAGCCGGCGCATGCCGGTCTCCAGCAGCCCGGCCTCGGCCAGTCTGTCCAGGTGGTGCGCGGCGAGCGTGCGTGCCACTCCCGTCGCCTCGGCGGCCTCGTTGCGGCCGACCTCGCGCCCCCGGGCTGCCACGTACTCGTACAGGCGGCGCCGCACCGGATCCTGCAGCACCGCGATCGCGTCGATGTCCTCCATCCGGCCATTCTAGGAACAATGCAGGTAGGAGATAGAAAGGCCGCGCCACCTCCGCGGGGTCACCGGGACAGGCCGGTGAGCATCAGGAACTCGGCGCGGGAGCGCGCGTCCTCCCGCAGGGTTCCCAGCAGGGTGGAGGTGAGGGTCCTGGAGCCGCCGGCCTGGACACCTCGCAGGGTCATGCAGGTGTGCTCCGCCTCGATGACCACCCCGACGCCCTTCGGGGCGAGGCGGTCCTGCAGCCAGTCGGCGACCTGCTTGGTCAGGCGTTCCTGGACCTGCGGGCGGCAGGCGAAGTGCTCGACGACCCGGGCGAGTTTCGACAGGCCCAGGATCCGCCGGCCCGGCAGGTAGCCGACGTGCGCGGTACCCACGAACGGCAGCAGGTGGTGTTCGCAGACCGAGCGGAGCGGGATCGAGCGCGCGAGGACGAGTTCGTCGTAGCCCTCGTCGTTGGGGAAGGTGGTCAGGTCGAACGGCCGGGGGCTGAACATCTCGGCGTAGGCGCGGGCCATGCGGCCCGGTGTGCCGCGCAGGCTCTCCGAGTCGGTGGAGATGCCCAGGGCGTGCAGGAACCGGGCGGCGGCGTCCTCCGCCGCGGCGAGGTCGACGCCGTCGCCGTCGTGGACGACGTGCAGCGGCACCGCGGCCGGCGCCGGGGCCTGCACACGGGCCTGCACAGAGGCCGGCGCCGGGGCCGATGCAGGAGCCGACGCACGGGTCGGGAAGTCGTACGTGGTGGCGGACTCGGGTGTCGAGAAGTCGTACATGGCGATCACCGCGGAGAGGTCGGGGGCGGGGTGGCTGCTCATGTCAGCGGCCGGTGGTGTCGAGAACGGGCGCGTTCCGGCCGGCGGCCCCGACGGAGCCGGTCGGCACTTCGATCGGCCGGGTGACGAGAGCTGCGATGTCCACGGGGGACCCTCCGGAAGAAACGGTTCGAGGGGTGGCCGGCGGGCGAGGCCGGGATTCGGCCGGGGGGCGATCAGGCGCGGTCGGGGCCGGTCCGAGTACGGGTGTAGCCCTCCGCACGGGTGGCCTCGTCGGCGACCCGGACGCCGTAGCGGTAGGCGAGCTTGCCGCCGAGGTACCCGGAGACGCCGAGCACGGCGAGGCTCACCGCGGACAGCGCGAGCTTCCCCGCTCCGACGCTGCCGGTGGTGCCGTCGGCGTGCCGCCAGAAGAAGCCGGCGGCGTACGCGCAGGTCACCAGCAGGTTGAGCGACATGTGCACGAGCGCCGTGCGCATCGCCGGGGTTCCGCGCGGGATGGTGAGCAGGTCGAGGAACCCGACCAGTGCCGCGGCCAGCGCGCCGAGCACGCCCACCGCGATCAGCCACATCGCCCCCCGTGCCAGGAAGGCGGGGTCGTCCACCAGGTGCGAGGCGATGTCGAAGACCAGGGCGGCCACCCACGCCCCGATCGGGACGGTGACCAGCATCGGGTGGAACGGGTGACCGTGGGGGCCTGCCACCACCGCACCGACCGGCCGCGTCGCCTCCGTCGGCCACGTCGCTTCACCCGGCCGCGTCGTTTCTCCCGACTGCTTCGCCCGGGCCTGCTGCTCGCTGGTCATGCCGGGCCCCTTTCTCCGCCTTTTTCACCAACAAGTGTTGCCCTTATTCGGGTCACCCGTCAAGACGAGCAGGCCACAGCTCCACGAACAGGGGCGTGTCGCCATACGTGGGAGTTATCGTGAACAGGTGACCAGTGACGAGAGCGACCGGGGCACGGCGCCGCACGACCCGGCCGACCGCATCCTGTCGGTGAGTGTGCTCGGCGAGGGGTCGCGCAGGCGGATGTTCGCCTTCGTCCGACGCGCCGGCCGGCCGGTGACCCGGGACGAGGCGGCCGCGAGCGTGGGCATCTCCCGCAAGCTCGCCGCCTTCCACCTCGACAAGCTCGTCGACGCCGGTCTGCTGCAGGCCCGCTACGGCGCGCCCGGGGCCGTCCGCAAGGTGGGCCGCCAGCCCAAGGTCTACGAGCCGGCCGATGCCCAGATCACCGTCTCGATCCCCGACCGCCGCCACGAGTTGCTGGCCGACCTGCTCCTGGACGCCGTCCTGGCCCAGAGCGGGGGGGGGGGGGCGGGGGCGGGCGGGGGGGGGGGGGGGGGGGGGGGGCGCGGCCGGCTCGGCGAGGAGGAGCGCGAGTCCGGGCGTCCCGGGCGGCTCGGGGTGGAACGCGGGCTGACGATGTGCGAGCAGATGCTGGAGACCTACGGGTACGAGCCCGTCCGGGAGTCGCCGACCGAGGTCCGGCTGCGCAACTGCCCGTTCCACCCGCTCGCCGCCAAGGCGCCGGAGCTGGTGTGCGGCATGAACCACGCCTTCCTCGACGGCTACCTCCGGGGCCTGGAGGTCCCGGGCGTCGAAGCCGTCCTAGACCCCGTTCCCGGGGAGTGCTGCGTCCGTCTGCAGCCCGCTCCCCCAGCACCCGACGCCGCCCGCTGAGACGGCCGGACCGAAGGAACGCCTGGCAGTTGTCTTGGAGGAGGTCACGGCGCTGATCCGCGCCACCGGCGGGCCGGGGGCAGAGCTGCGCGTCGAGGCGGAGCTGTACAGCCGGCTGCG
>NZ_BAAALD010000124.1:0-18934 GCF_039528095.1 Kitasatospora arboriphila | reverse complement strand
CGCTCCTCCCGGAGCCCCCGCCCGAGGCGCTCGCCCGGGCCGCGTTCCTGGCGCAGAGCCTGCTCGACCGGCACGGCGTCCTCACCCGCGGCACCGTCGCCGCCGAGCGCGTCCCCGGCGGCTTCGCCGGCGTCTACCGGGTGCTCTCCGCCTTCGAGGAGCGCGGCCGGGCCCGCCGCGGGTACTTCGTCGAGGGGCTGGGCGGCTCCCAGTTCGCGATGGACGGCGCCGCGGACCGGCTGCGCTCGGTCAGCGGACGACTGGAGCGCGCCGGGGCGCAGGGCTGGACGGCCGGGCCGGGCAGCGCCGACCAGCCGGAGGCGCTGGTGCTGGCCGCCGCCGACCCGGCCAACGCCTACGGCGCGGCCCTGGACTGGCCCGAACCACCGGGTGCCTCCCCCGCGAAGGGCTCCGCCCACCGCCCCGGGCGCAAGGCCGGCGCCCTGGTCGTCCTGGTCGACGGCGAGCTGGTGCTGTACGTGGAGCGCGGCGGCAAGTCGCTGCTGTCCTGGGCGGAGGGCGAAGTGCTGGCGACGGCCGCGCAGGCCCTGGGGCGGGCGGCCCGCGAGGGGGCGCTCGGCAGCGTCACGGTGGAGCGCGCCGACGGCGAGCCGGCCCTCACCTCACCGCTCGGTCCCGTCCTGGAGGCCGCCGGCTTCCACCCCACCCCCCGCGGCTACCGCCTCCGCCCCCAATAGCCCCCGGGGCGCTCGGGCGGTCGGTTCAGGGGCGCTGGGGGCACCCCACGCGCCCCTGTGTGGCATCCGTACGCCGTTGAAGACAGGGCCCTAGGCCGCCGGGCCGAGGCCGTCCTGGTCCGGCGGGATGGTGCGGCGGCGGGCCGGGCCGGTCAGCCGGCGGTCGGTGTGGACGGGCAGCAGCCCCAGTCCCCAGCCGCCGGCGGCGAGTATGCCGAGCGCCGGGCCGTCGCCCGCCGCGCCGGGGCCGAACAGCCACCATCCGGTGGCCGCACACAGCAGGGCGGCCGGGCCGACCCACCTCAGGTGGGCCCGCCCGGCCGCCCTGACGAGCACCTGGGCTCGTGCCGTAACGACTCTGCGCACCGGGGCCTCCTTCACTCGCTCCCCTGGTCGGGGAGGGCGAGGTCCGGTCAGGCCGCGACCACGTCCATGGCTGCTGCCTTGGGCACGGTCGTGCCGACCCGATCGACACCGGGGGCCGGCAGCGGAACCGGTTCGAGGACCGGCCTCAGCAGATCACCCTCCGAGAGGGTGGCCATCGCCGCAAGTTCGGCGAGGGACAGCTCGTCGCTGACCTCGCGCATGACCTCGGACATCCGGACATCGAGCGCGTCGCAGATGGCGGAGAGCAGCTCGGAGGAAGCCTCCTTCTGCCCCCGCTCCACCTCGGAGAGGTAGCCGAGCGAAACCCTGGCGGCCGCCGACACCTCGCGGAGTGTGCGGCCCTGGCGCTGGCGCTGCCGACGCAGCACATCGCCCAGCAGGCGACGGAGCAGGATCATCGGTGCCTCCCTCCTCGGACTGCGGATCGAGATGTCACGACCCCACCGTACCGCCTCGTCCGCATCGCGTGCGGGGACCGTGGTCGTGTTCACTCTGGGCTGCAAGGCTGTCCCCTCCCGTTCTGTGCCCCGCCCGGGCGTCCGCTGCGCGTCGTCCGGGCCCGTGGCGTCGCCACGCGGTGACTCGGCTTGGCTCTGTTCTGCCCGCCCTGGGCCTGTGCTGTAACACGATCCTCCAGCTCGGGCGGCCGATTCGGAGATTTCGGGAAAGCTCAGCGCGACGGGCCGTCACTCGCTAGGCGCTCGAGCAGCAGCTCCAGAGCGGCTGCCACCGTCCTGCGACGGATGATTGCACGTTGCCCCGACAACACCCGGGAGTCGGCCCGTGTTCCCGCAGGACCGGCGAATCCGATGTGGACGGTGCCGACCGGCACGCCGTCCTGCGGCTCCGGTCCGGCCACCCCGGTGGTGGCGAGTCCGTAGGTGGCACCGAGCAGTGCCCGTACGCCCTCGGCCATCTGGCGGGCCACCACCGGATGGACGGGGCCGTGCACGGCCAGCAGCCCCTCGTCCACGCCCAGCACGGACGCCTTGAGGTCCGTGGCGTACGCGGTGACGGAGCCTCGGAAGGTGGCGGAGGCGCCGGGGACGTCGACCAGAGCGGCCGCCAGCAGACCCCCGGTCAGCGACTCGGCGACGGCGACGGTGGCGCTCCGCCCGCGGAGCGCGGCGTGCACCCGCTCCGCGAGCCCGTCACCGGCGCTGCCGTCCTGCGCCGCGTGCTGCGCCGCACCGCCGTCGGGGGTGCTCATCGGCCGGTGGCCTCCCGTGCGGCGGCGCGCTGCTCGGCCAGGCCCTCGCGCCTCAGCCGGACCGCCTGGCCGACGTAGTCGAGGCCGGTGGCGACGGTGAGCAGCACGGCCGCGCCCATGACGACGGCGCGGGCGGTGGCCAGCGGGCCGGTCAGCACCAGCACGTACATGCCGACCGCGATGCCCTGGGTGAGGGTCTTGAGCTTGCCGCCGCGGCTGGCCGGGATGACGGCGTACCGGATGACCCAGAACCGCATCAGGGTGATGCCGAGTTCGCGGGCGAGGATGACCACGGTGATCCACCAGGGCAGGTCACCGAGGATCGAGAGGCCGATCAGCGCGGCACCCATGATCGCCTTGTCGGCGATCGGGTCGGCGATCTTGCCGAAGTCGGTGATCAGGCCCTTGCGGCGGGCGAGCTCGCCGTCGAAGACGTCCGTGATCATGGCGATGGCGAAGGAGGCCCAGGCGACCGAGCGCCACTTGGGGTCGTGGCCGCCGTCCGCGAAGAGCAGCAGCACGAAGACCGGCACCAGCAGCAGGCGGACCATCGTCAGGACGTTGGCGATGTTCCAGAGGCCCGGCTGCGGCGACGGCGCGGCCCCGGGGCGGCCGGGCGGGGCCGCCGTCGGGGCGCCGGGCCCCTTGGTCACGCGTCCGCTCCTGGGGCCTCGGCGCCGACGACCTCGGCGACCAGGTCGACACCCTCGGCGGCGACCACCACGGCCCGGTAGAACCGGCCGACCTCGGCGTCGTCCGCGCCGAGCAGGGTGGTGAGGCCGTCGGTCTCCGGGGCCTGGTGGGCGGAGCGGCCCTCGACGGTGCCGTCCTCGACGGACTCGACGAGGACCAGCACCTCGGTGCCGATCCGCTCCTCGGCGCGCTGGGCGGTGAGCTCCTCGGCCAGCCGGGAGAGCTTGGCGAGGCGGTCGGCGACGACGTCCTCGGGCAGCTTGCCGTCGAGCGTCGCGGCCTCGGTGCCCTCCTCGTCGGAGTAGCCGAAGACGCCGATCGCGTCGAGGCGGGCGCCGGAGACGAAGCGCTCCAGCTCGGCGAAGTCCTCCTCGGTCTCGCCGGGGAAGCCGACGATGAAGTTGGAGCGGGCGCCGGCCTGCGGGGCCTTGGCGCGGATGCCGTCCAGCAGCTCCAGGAACTGGTCGGTGGAGCCGAAGCGGCGCATCCGGCGGAGCACGGCCGGCGCGGAGTGCTGGAAGGACAGGTCGAAGTAGGGCACGACCTTGTCGATCGAGGTCATGGCGTCGATCAGGCCGGGCCGCATCTCGGCGGGCTGCAGGTAGCTGACCCGGATGCGCTCGATCCCGTCGATGTCGGCGATCTCGGCGAGCAGGGTCTCCAGCAGGCGGATGTCGCCGAGGTCCTTGCCGTACGAGGTGTTGTTCTCGCTGACCAGCACGACCTCGCGGACGCCCTGCTCGGCCAGCCAGCGGGCCTCGTTCAGCACGTCGGAGGGGCGGCGGGAGATGAACGAGCCGCGGAAGGCCGGGATGGCGCAGAAGGAGCACCGCCGGTCGCAGCCGGAGGCCAGCTTGATCGAGGCGACCGGGCTGTCGTCGAGCCGCTTGCGCAGGGTGCGGGGGCCGGAGGCCGGGGCGACGCCCTCGGGGAGGTCCTCGGGGGCCCCGTGGCCGGGCAGGGCGACCTCGGCGGCGGCGGCCTGGCGCTCGACCGGGGTCAGCGGCAGCAGCTTGCGGCGGTCCCGCGGGGTGTGGGCCTCGACGTGGCCGCCGGAGAGGATGGTCTGCAGCCGGCTGGAGATGTCGGTGTAGTCGTCGAAGCCGAGCACGCCGTCGGCCTCGGGCAGGGCGTCGGCGAGCTCCTTGCCATAGCGCTCGGCCATGCAGCCGACCGCGACGACGGCCTGGGTGCGGCCGTGCCCCTTGAGGTCGTTGGCCTCCAGCAGGGCGTCGACGGAGTCCTTCTTGGCGGCTTCGACGAACCCGCAGGTGTTGACGACGGCGACGTCGGCGTCGGCTGCGTCGTCGACCAGCTGCCAGCCGTCCGCCTCCAGTCGCCCGGCGAGTTCCTCGGAGTCCACCTCGTTGCGGGCGCATCCGAGCGTGACAAGGGCGACAGTACGGCGTTCAGGCATGACGCCAAGATTAACGCGCGGCCCCCGGTGCCGTTCGCCCCGGAGGCCGTGCGCGCCGATCCGTCGCCCCGACTCAGCCCGCCTGCGGGTCTCCAGGGGTGTACGTGACGTGCACCACCTGGCCGTCGGCACCGGCCGGACCGAGGTCCTTGCCGTTGACGTACACGTGCACGGCGCCGGCGTTGCCGAGCACCAGGCTGATCTGCTTGGGGTCGGTGAAGGTCTGGTCCTGGCCGGTCTCCAGGTTGTTGGAGAACAGAGCCTTGCCCTTGCCGTCCTTGGCGGAGACCCAGCTGGTGGCCTTCTCGGCGACGAGCTTCACGGTGACCTTGTCGGCCGGGGCCGCGGCGATCGGGGCGAGGCTCGGGGCCGGGGCCGGGGGCTGGGCGGACGAGCCGGCGGGGGCGGAGCCGGCGGCGCTGGCCAGCGGGGAGCTGGCGGCACCGGTGGCGGGGGCGTTGGAGTGGCCGCCGAACAGGTTGAAGCCGATCAGGGCGACCACGGCGAGGATGGCGACCACCATCGGGGTGGTCCAGTTCGGCCGGCGGTGGTCGTTGACCTTGATCGGGGCGGTGTCGAGCAGCTGGGTCGGGCGGCGGTCGGCGGGCGAGCCGCCGTGCGCCGCGTCGTAGCGGGCCACGAGGTCCTCGCCGTCGACGCCGACGGCGCGGGCCAGGGCGCGGATGTGGCCGCGGGCGTAGAAGTCGCCGCCACAGCGGGAGAAGTCGTCCTGCTCGATGGCGTGGACGATGGGGACGCGGACGCGGGTGCTCGTACTCACCTGATCGACGGTCAGGCCGGCGTCGATGCGGGCGGTGGTGAGCACACGACCGATGCTCGGGAGGTCAGCGGCTGGCTGGTCGGCCGCCGGCGCCGGCTGCCCCGGTTCGTTCCGGGACGTGCGGGCGGAGGGCCGGCTGCTGCCACGGTCGGGGGACTTGCCGATGGTCACTGGACGCGCCTTTCGAGCGTTGGCCACCTGCTGAGAAAACAGTCTAGGGGCGGGAGTGGAACGAATCTCAAGCGGAATAGGCCCGAACGTGGGCGGCTTGCCGGCCGCGTCTGACGGCAGGTCAGCGCAGGCCGGGTGCACAATTCGTCCCCGCCCCGATAGGGACGCGCCGACTGCTCGGCGCGGTTCCCCCTACTTATCACATTCCTCCGAACGAGTGAGAGGCGGCTCATCCACGGAGTGTCAGCAGGACACCGTCCAGTTCGTCCGGCTTGACCAGGACGTCGCGCGCCTTGGAGCCCTCGCTGGGGCCGACGATGCCCCGGGACTCCATCAGGTCCATCAGCCGGCCGGCCTTGGCGAAGCCGACCCGCAGCTTGCGCTGGAGCATCGAGGTCGAGCCGAACTGGGTGGAGACGACCAGCTCCGCGGCCTGGATCAGCAGGTCGAGGTCGTCGCCGATCTCCTCGTCGATCTCCTTCTTGGGGCCGCCGCCGACCGTGACGTCGTCCCGGTAGACGGCGCCCATCTGGTCCTTGCAGTGCTGGACGACCTTGGCGATCTCCGCCTCGGTGACGAACGCGCCCTGCATGCGGACCGGCTTGGAGGCGCCCATCGGCAGGAAGAGCGCGTCGCCCTTGCCGATCAGCTTCTCCGCACCGGGCTGGTCGAGGATGACCCGGGAGTCGGCCATCGCCGAGGTGGCGAAGGCGAGCCGGGACGGCACGTTGGCCTTGATCAGGCCGGTGACCACGTCCACCGAGGGCCGCTGGGTGGCGAGCACCAGGTGGATGCCGGCCGCACGGGCGAGCTGGGTGATGCGCACGACCGAGTCCTCGACGTCCCGCGGCGCGACCATCATGAGGTCGGCCAGCTCGTCGACGATGACCAGCAGGTACGGATACGGCGTCAGCTCGCGCTCGCTGCCGAGCGGCGGCTTGAGCCTGCCGGAGCGGACCGCGGCGTTGAAGTCGTCGACGTGCCGGAAGCCGAACGCGGCCAGGTCGTCGTAGCGCATGTCCATCTCGCGCACCACCCACTGGAGGGCCTCGGCGGCCTTCTTCGGGTTGGTGATGATCGGCGTGATCAGGTGCGGGATCCCCTCGTACGCGGTCAGTTCGACGCGCTTGGGGTCGACCAGCACCATCCGCACCTCGTCCGGGGTGGAGCGGACGAGGACGGAGGTGATCAGGCAGTTGATGCACGAGGACTTGCCCGCGCCGGTGGCGCCGGCGACCAGGATGTGCGGCATCTTCGCGAGGTTGGCCATCACCGTGTGGCCCTCGACGTCCTTGCCCATGCCGACGACCATCGGGTGGTCGTCCTCGGCCGCGGCGCGCGAGCGCAGCAGGTCGCCGAGGTTGACCATCTCGCGGTCCCGGTTGGGGATCTCCACGCCGACCGCGGACTTGCCGGGGATCGGCGAGATGATCCGCACGTCCGGGCTGGCGACGGCGTAGGCGATGTTCTTGGCCAGCGCGGTGATCCGCTCGACCTTCACGGCGGGGCCGAGCTCGACCTCGTAGCGGGTGACCGTCGGGCCGCGGGTGAAGCCGGTGACCCGGGCGTCCACCTTGAACTCCGCGAAAACGCCGGTGAGCTGGGCGACGACCTCGTCGTTGAGCCGGGAGCGGGCCTTCGCCGGGGCGCCCTGCTCCAGCAGGTCCAGCGGCGGCAGGGAGTACGCGATGTCCCCGGCGAGGGTGAGCTGCTCCATCCGCACCGGCGCCGGGCCGTGGCCCTCGGGCGCCCCCTCGGAGCGGGCGGCGGGCACCGCGGGCTCCTCCGGCGGGGCGGTGTTGTCCTTGACCTGGTGGAGCATGCTGGCGACCGCGGGCGAGCCCGGGACGCCGTACAGCAGGGCGCCGTCGAGGTCCGCGGCGACGCCGGCGGCGAGGTCGCGGGTCTCGTACGGGTCCTTGACGAACATGTCGGGGACGGCCGAGGCGAGTTCCGGGTCGTCGACCTGCTTGCGGCGGCGGCGCCTGCGGGGCGGGGCGTCCTCGTCGTCGATGGTGAAGGGCAGCGCCTCGGGGTCGGCGTCCTCGGGCGGCTCGGTGGAGTGCTCGCGGGAGGTGCCGGCGGCCGCGGAGCCGTCCGCGCCGGGGGCCCCGGCGAGGGCCGGCTCGACCACGCCGAGCCGCTCGCCGAGGCCGCGCAGCCGCTCGGGGATCTTGTTGACCGGGGTGGCGGTGACCACGAGCAGGCCGAAGAAGGCGAGCAGGATCAGCAGCGGCACGGCGAGCGGCGGTCCGGCGGCGGCCATCATCGGCGTGGAGGCGGCCCAGCCGACGATGCCGCCGGCCGCCCGTATCCGGGACGCCCCGCTGGACATGACGGGTGCTCCGCAGCCGATGTGGACCAGGCCGAGGACGCCGACGACCAGCGCGGTCAGGCCGATCACGATCCGGCCGTTGGCCTCCGGCACCTCGGGATGCCGCATCAGCCGCACCGAGACGCCGCCGAGCAGGAAGGGCACCAGCACGTCGAGCCGGCCGAACAGCCCGGAGACGACGTTGGTGGCGGCCTCGCCGAGCCAGCCCTGCGGGCTGAACCAGGTGCCGGCCGCGGTGACCAGTGCCAGGGCGAGCAGCATCAGCGCCACGCCGTCCTTGCGGTGGGCCGGGTCGAGGTTGCGGGCGCCGTGGCCGAAGCCGCGGAAGAGCGCGCCGACGGAGTGCGCGAGGCCGAGCCAGACGGCCCGGACGGCGCGGAAGAGTATCGGCCGGGGCGGCGGCGGGGCGGGTGCCGCGGCCTTCTTGGCGGGCGCCCTCTTCGCGGCCGCCTTGCGCGGCGCCGCGGGCGTGGCGGCGGCCTTCTTGGCCGGCGCCTTCTTGGCCGGCCCGGGCTTCGGGTTGCGTGCCTGGCTTCCGGGCGTACGTGTGGCCATGGCACAGCAGCCTACCGGCGGCCGGCACGCCTGCACATGTGACCGAGCGCGAGCAGGGCGGCGTGTCGCCGACGTCCTGTCACGGCCGCCGTGTCACCCGACCGGGTGGATGCGGGCCGGCGCCCGGCGGGCCGTCAGGACGAGCCGGGGCGCAGGGCGTCGAGGGCGCGGCGCAGGCCGGCGAGTTTGCTCTCCAGATGGGCGGCGCCCGCGGCGGCCGCCGTCTCCGAGGTGCCGTCGAGCTGCTTGGTGAGGGCCTCCGCCTGCTCCTCGACCGTCGCCAGCCGGGCGGAGAGCTCGCCGAGCAGGGCGCCGCCGATGGCCGGGGCCTCGCCCGCCTCCAGCTGCAGGCGCAGCAGCGCGGCCTGCTCCTTGAGCTGGCAGTTCTTCATGTAGAGGTCGACGAAGACGGAGACCTTGGCGCGCAGCACCCACGGGTCGAAGGGCTTGGAGATGTAGTCCACCGCGCCGGCCGCGTAGCCGCGGAAGGTGTGGTGCGGCCCGTGGTTGATCGCGGTCAGGAAGATGATCGGGATGTCGCGGGTGCGTTCGCGGCGCTTGATGTGCGCGGCCGTCTCGAAGCCGTCCATGCCGGGCATCTGGACGTCCAGCAGGATCACGGCGAAGTCGTCGGTGAGCAGCGCCTTGAGTGCCTCCTCGCCGGACGAGGCCCGGACCAGCGTCTGGTCCAGCGCGGAGAGGATGGCCTCCAGCGCCAGCAGGTTCTCCGGCCGATCGTCGACCAGAAGGATCTTCGCCTTCTGCACCAGGACCCGCCCTCCTGCCGGTTGCCTGCCCAGGGTCGGCACGCCCGTGCCGCCCACTACTGACCCGGTCATGCTAGCCGTACCCCCTCGCCCGCCACATCGCTCCCGGCAACTCGGGCCGCCGGGCTCGCCGACCCGGGACGCCGAGTCACCGTTCGGTCACCGTTCGCAACGATTGCGGCACACTACCGGGTTCCCGGCCGGACCCGCCAGTACGGACCGACCGGTGGACCTGGCGGCTACCCGACCGCCAGCCACTGGCGCATGACCGCCAGCAGGTGGTCGGTCTCGACGGGCTTGGTGACGTGGTCGTTCGCCCCCGCCTCCAGGCTCTTCTCGCGGTCCCCCTTCATCGCCTTGGCGGTCAGCGCGATGATCGGCAGCCCCGCGAACTGCGGCATCCGACGGATCGCCTCGGTGGTCGCGTAGCCGTCCATCTCCGGCATCATGATGTCCATCAGCACCAGGGCGACGTCCTCGTGCTGCTCCAGCACCTCGATGCCCTCGCGGCCGTTCTCCGCGTAGAGCACGGCCAGTCCGTACTCCTCCAGCACGCTGGTGAGGGCGAAGACGTTGCGGATGTCGTCGTCGACGATCAGCACCCGCTGGCCCTCGAAGCGGCCCTGGAACTGGCCGGCCCCGGCGCGGTCCGCGGGCCGTTCGGGCTGGCGCGGGAACTGCTCGCGATCGGCGACGGCGGGCTCCGCGGCGCTGCGGCCCTCCAGGGCCCGCCGCGGGGTGCGGCCCTCGACGGCGCGGCGCCGCTCGGCGGCGCCCCGGCGGCGTTCCTCGGCCAGCTCGCGGACCTCCTGGGCCCAGTGCTCCGCCGGGTTCTCGCCGACCGGCACCGGCATCCCGACCGGGGTGACGCCGACCGCGGCGCGCACCGCCTGGCCCGCCGGGCGGTCCAGCGGGGCGGCGGCCGGCTCGTCGGCGCGCAGCGGCAGGTAGAGGGTGAAGGTCGAGCCGCGGCCGAGCTCGCTCTCGGCGTGGATCTCGCCGCCGAGCAGCCGGGCGATCTCCCGGCTGATCGACAGGCCGAGGCCGGTGCCGCCGTACTTGCGGCTGGTGCCGCCGTCGGCCTGCCGGAACGGCTCGAAGATCTCCCGGAGCTTGTTCCCGGGGATGCCGATGCCGGTGTCGGAGACGGAGAAGGCGATCAGTGCCTCGTCCGGGTCGCCGATCGCGTCGGCCTCCAGCAGCTGCTCGCGGACGTGCTGCGGCACGTCGCCGTTGGTGACCGGGCGGATCAGCAGGTCGACGGCGCCCGCGTCGGTGAACTTCACCGCGTTGGAGAGCAGGTTGCGCAGCACCTGCTGGAGGCGCTGCTCGTCGGTGTGCAGGGTGACCGGCAGGTCGTCGGTGACCCGGACGGCGAAGTCCAGGCTCTTGTCCTCGGCGAGCGGCCGGAACGCCGCCTCGACGTAGTCGACCAGCTGCACCAGGGCGATCCGGGCGGGGCGGACGTCCATCTTGCCCGCCTCGACCTTGGACAGGTCCAGGATGTCGTTGATCAGCTGCAGCAGGTCGGAACCCGCGCCGTGGATCGTTTCGGCGAACTCGACCTGCTTGGGCGACAGGTTGCCCTCGTTGTTGTCCGAGAGCAGCTTGGCGAGGATCAGCAGCGAGTTCAGCGGGGTGCGCAGCTCGTGCGACATGTTGGCGAGGAACTCGCTCTTGTAGCGGGAGGCGAGGGCGAGCTGCTCGGCGCGCTCCTCCAGGATCTGCCGGGCCTCCTCGATCTCGCTGTTCTTGATCTCGATGTCGCGGTTCTGCTGGGCGAGCTGCTCGGCCTTCTCCTGGAGCTCCTCGTTGGTGCGCTCCAGCTCCTCCTGGCGGGCCTCCAACTCGGCGGACCGCATGGAGAGTTCGGCGGTGAGCCGCTGCGACTCCAGGAGCAGGCCCTCGGTCTTGGTGTTGACGCTGATGGTGTTGACGGTGACGCCGATCAGGTCGGCGATCTGGTTCAGGAAGTCCAGCGCGACGGCGGTGAAGGCGCTGAACGAGGCCAGCTCGATCACGCCGAGCAGCCGGCCCTCGAACAGCACCGGCAGCACCACCACGTGCGCCGGGGAGGCCTCGCCCAGCCCGGAGGCGATCTTCAGGTAGCCGGGCGGGGTGTGGCTGATCACGATCGAGCGGCGCTCCACCGCGACCTGGCCGACCAGGCCCTCGCCGGGCCGGAAGGTCGTCGGCATGGTGCGCCGCTGGTAGCCGTAGCTGCCGATCAGGCGCAGCACGGTGTCGTTCTCGTCGTCGTCCTCGGTGACCAGTTCGGCCGTCCGCCCGGAGGGCTGGGCGAGGAAGAAGGCGCCGTGCTGGGCCGAGACCACCGGGGTCAGCTCGGTCATGATGAGCGAGGCGACGGCCTCCAGGTCGCGGCGGCCCTGCAGCAGACCGGACATCCGGGCCAGGTTGGTCTTCAGCCAGTCCTGGTCCTTGTTGGTGCGGGTGGTCTCGCGCAGGTTGGCGATCATCTGGTTGATGTTGTCCTTGAGCTCGTCGAGCTCGCCGGACGCGTCCACGTCGATCCGCGGGGACAGGTCGCCGCGGGTCACCGCGGTGGCCACCTGGGCGATCGCGCGGACCTGCCGGGTCAGGTTGTTCGCCAGCTCGTTCACCGACTCGGTGAGGTCCTGCCAGCGGCCGGCGACACCCGGTACGCGGGCCTGGCCGCCCAGCCGGCCGTCGGTGCCCACCTCGCGGGCGACGCGGGTGACCTCGTCGGCGAACGAGGACAGCTGGTCGACCATCGTGTTGATGCTGGTCTTGAGCTCCAGGATCTCGCCGCGCACGTCGACGTCGATCTTCTGCGACAGGTCGCCGCGGGCCACCGCCGTGATGACCAGGGCGATGTTGCGCACCTGGCCGGTGAGGTTGTTGGCCATCAGGTTGACGTTGTCGGTGAGGTCCTTCCAGATGCCGCCGACGCCCGGCACCGAGGCCTGGCCGCCCAGGGTGCCGTCGGTGCCCACCTCGCGGGCCACCCGGGTCACCTCGACGGCGAACGCCGACAGCTGGTCGACCATCGTGTTCATGGTGCTGGCGAGCGCCTTGACCTCGCCCTGCGCCTCGATGGTGATCTTCTTCGACAGGTCGCCGCGGGCCACCGCGGAGGCGACCTCGGCGATGTTGCGGACCTGGCTGGTCAGGTTGGACGCCATGAAGTTGACGTTGTCGGTGAGGTCCCGCCAGATGCCGGAGACCCCGCGCACCCGGGCCTGGCCGCCGAGGATGCCCTCGGTGCCCACCTCGCGGGAGACCCGGGTCACCTCGTCCGCGAACGCCGACAGCTGGTCGACCATCGTGTTGACGGTCGTCACCAGCTCGCGGATCTCGCCCTTGGCGTCGACGGTGATCTTCTTGGAGACGTCGCCGCGGGCGACCGCCGTCGTCACCTCGGCGATGTTGCGCACCTGGCTGGTGAGGTTGTTCGCCATCAGGTTGACGCTGTTGGTGAGGTCCTTCCAGGTGCCGGACACCCCCGGCACGCTGGCCTGGCCGCCGAGGATGCCCTCGGTGCCCACGTCCCGGGCGACCCTGGTCACCTCGTCGGCGAACGCGCCGAGCTGGTCGACCATCGTGTTGATGGTGTTCTTCAGCTCCAGGATCTCGCCGCGGGCGTCCACCTGGATCTTCTGCGACAGGTCGCCCTTGGCGACCGCGGTCGTCACCTGGGCGATGTTGCGCACCTGGCTGGTCAGGTTGTTCGCCATCGAGTTGACGTTCTCGGTGAGGTCCTTCCAGACGCCCGCCACGCCCGGCACCTGCGCCTGGCCGCCGAGGATGCCCTCGGTGCCGACCGCGCGGGCCACCCTCGTCACCTGTTCCGCGAACCCGGACAGCTGGTCGACCATCGTGTTGATGGTGTTCTTCAGCTCCAGGATCTCGCCGCGCGCGTCCACCTCGATCTTGCGCGACAGGTCGCCCTTGGCGACCGCCGTCGTCACCTCGGCGATGTTGCGCACCTGCGCCGTCAGGTTCGCCGCCATGAAGTTCACCGAGTCGGTGAGGTCGCGCCACACGCCGGCCACGCCGGGCACCTGCGCCTGACCGCCGAGGCGGCCCTCGGTGCCCACGTCGCGCGCCACCGTCGTCACCTGCGCGGCGAAGGAGTTCAGCTGGTCCACCATCGTGTTGACGGTGTTCTTCAGCTCCAGCATCTCGCCGGCCACGTCGACCGTGACCTTCCGCGACAGGTCGCCCTTGGCCACCGCCGTCGTCACCTCGGCGATGTTGCGCACCTGCGCCGTCAGCCGCCCGGCCATGGTGTTGACCGAGTCCGCCAGGTCCTTCCAGCTGCCCGAGACGCTGCGCACCCGGGCCTGGCCGCCCAGCTTGCCGTCGGTGCCCACCTCGATCGCCACCCGGGTCACCTCGTCGGTGAACTCCGACAGCTGGTCCACCAGCCCGTTGACGGTGCGGCCCACCTTCAGGAACTCGCCGCGCAGCGGGTAGCTCGCCCCGCTGGTGTGCACCGAGCGGAGCTCCATCCGCTGGTCCAGGTCGCCCTCCGCGATGGAGGTCAGCACCCGGCCCACCTCGGCCATCGGCCGGGCCAGGTCGTCGATCAGCGCGTTGCAGTTGTCGATGGCGGCCATCCAGGCGCCCTCGCCGACACCCGCCTCCAGCCGCTCGGAGAGCCGGCCCTCCCGGCCGACCGCCCGACGCACCCGCGCCAGCTCGCCCGTGAGGTGCTGGTTGCGCTCGGCGACCTCGTTGAACACCGCGGCGATCTCCGCCAGCGGCCCGTCCCCGGGAAAGGTCAGCCGCCGCCGGAAGTTGCCGTCCCGCATCGCGGTCAGCGCGGCCAGCAGCTTGCGCAGGTCGGCCGGCTCGGCACCCCGGGCGTGCCCGGACCGCCGCCCAGGCACGCCGCGGGCCCGGTGGCCGGCGCGGTCCGCGTCCCCGGTCGTGGCGATGGCGTCCTTGGTGGCCGAACTCAACGGGACCCTCCCACATCGTGACTGTCCGGTACCGTTCCAGTACCGCTCGGGCAGCCCGGCCGCCGTCGGCGGTACCGGTACCCCACCCGACCGTACGTCGCCGGTCCTGTGCTGCGGACCCCCCAGTCTGTCAGCACCTGCGCCCGGTGTCCGTCCGCTTGCGCAGCGTTCACCGCACGCGCACCGAATCCGTGGGCAGAATCACCCCCAGGGATCTGTTTCGGCGCCCGGGCCCCGCGGGGAACGAAGCGGAAAGTAGGGTGGAACGCTGCACCGGGCGCCGCGGCGGACCCCCCGGTGGCCGAACAGCCGGACCGCAGCAGACCGGACCAGAGCAGAGGAGTCGTGGGCACGTGGTCACCGCGCGCGCAGCCGCCACCTTCGAACCGGCCGGCCGCTCCGCCGCCGCCGCACGCGGCTTCGTCCGCGACGCGTTGCTCGGCTGGGGCCTGCCCGAGGTCGTCGACGACGCCGTCGTCCTGGTCAGCGAACTCGTCACCAACGCCGTGGTGCACGCCGGCACCGCCGCCGAGGTCGGCTGCGTGCGCGAGGAGTCGACCGTCCGCATCGAGGTCACCGACCACCACCCCGAGCGCGGACTGCCGGCCTTCGCCAACGTGCCCACCGCCTCCGACCGCTACGCCGACCCGGACGGCGAGGGCGGCCGCGGTCTGCTCATGTGCTCCGCCCTCTCCTCCTGCTGGGGCGTCGAGTACACCGCCGGACGCAAGACCGTCTGGTTCCGGCTCGCCCTGCCCGAGCACGTCCACGGCACCCGCTACGCCGTGCCGAGCCTCCCCGGCGGCGAACTCCCCGACACCGACGGGCCGGTGCGCGTCGCCGTCGTCCAACTCGACGACGAGGGCACCGTCCGCGGCTGGAACCCGGACGCCGAGGCGCTCTTCCGGCAGGCCCCCGACCAGGCCCTCGGCCGGCCCTGGGCCGACCTCGCCGTCTGGCCGGCCTCCCCCGGCCTCGGCCTCGCCGAGACCCTCCGGCTCGCCCGCTGGGAGGGCACCTTCGGCGTCCGCGCCGGCGACGGCCGGATCGTCGAGGTCTACGGCGTCCAGGTCCGCCTCCGCGACGCCCAGGGCGTCCCGTCCACGCTCTGCCTGCTCGTCCGGGACGGCGACCGCGCCGTGCTCCGCAGCCCCGGCACCACCGCCGAGGTCCCCGCCGCGATCGAACCCCTCGACCTGCTCGTCGGCCCGCTCTCCGCCGGCGACCTCGGCGACCTCGACGGACTCCTCCAGCGGATCGTCGACCGCGCCCGCGACCTGCTCGACGCCGACGCCGCCTACCTGCTGCTCACCACCGACGACGAGACCGAGTTCGAGGTCCGCGCCGCCACCGGCCTGCCCGGCTCCGGCCGCCGCTACGCCCGCCTGCCGATCGACGGCGGCGCCGGCCGCTACGACTCCGCCCGGCTCCCCGCCGTCCACGAGGACCTCTCCGTCCGCCCCTCCGCCGCACCCCTGCTCAACGGCAGCGGCCTGCGCTCCCTCATCACCGTCCCGCTCAAGGTCGAGGGCCGGCTCACCGGCTCCCTCGGCGTCGCCGCCGGCGCCCCCGCCCGCTACGACAACGAGGACGCGCTGCGCCTGCAGTTCGCCGCCGACCGGATCGCCCTCGCCCTGGAGAGCGCCCGCCTCACCGAGCTCGAACAGCTGCGCCGCGGCTCGCTCTCCTTCCTCGTCGAGGCCTCCGACCTGCTCGCCGGCACCCTCGAACACGAGCAGACCCTCGCCCTCATGGCGCAGATGGCCGTCCCCAAGCTCGCCGCCTGGTGCGCCGTCTACACCACCGGCGAGCAGAACGGCGGCGCCGACCTCGCGTTCCTGCTGCACGAGGACGAGGACCGCATCGACCCGCTGCGCGACGTCCTCGACAAGACGCCCGCCCCGGAGGCCGTCCCCGCCGCCGGCGCCCGCTTCTGGAAGGCCCCCGCCGAGACCGCCCGCAGCCTCGGCCTCAGCGACGGCCCCGCCCTGGCCGGCCTGCTCGGCGAGACCGTCGTCCTGCCGCTCGCCGCCCGCAACCGGGTCATCGGCCTGCTCGTCCTCGGCGTCGGCAGCGGCGTCCGCTTCCGCCAGGAGATCCTCGAACTCGCCGAGGACCTCTCCCGTCGCGCCGCGCTCGCCCTGGACAACTCCCGCCTGTACTCCGAGCGCAACGCCACCAGCCAGGCCTTCCAGCGCGCCCTGCTGCCGCCCGAACTGCCCAAGATCCCCGGCGTCGAGGTCGAGGTCTTCTACCAGGCGGCTGGCGAGGGCAACGAGGTCGGCGGCGACTTCTACGACATCTTCCCGATCCGCGAGGGCACCTACGGCTTCGCCATCGGCGACGTCTGCGGCACCGGCCCGGAGGCCGCCTCGGTCACCGGCCTCGCCCGGAACTCGCTGCGCCTGCTCGCCCGCGAGGGCCTCGACGCCCCCCAGGTCCTCGCCCGGCTGAACTCCGCCATCCTCGGCGAGGGCACCCGCAGCCGCTTCCTCACCCTGCTGTACGGCGAGTTGACGCCCCGGCCGGACGGCTCGACCGCGCTCTCCCTGGTCTGCGCCGGACACCCGCTGCCGCTGCGGCTGCGCACCGACGGGCAGGTCGACCAGGCCGCCTCGCCGCAACCGCTGCTCGGCGTCATGGACGAACTCGACCTCACCGCCGAGGAGTTGGTCCTCGCACCGGGCGAGGTCCTGCTCTGCGTCACCGACGGCGTCACCGAACGCCGCGAGGGCCGCCGGATGCTCGGCGACGACGGGCTGGCCGAAGTCCTCACCGGCTGCACCGGGTTGACCGCCGGCGCGGTCGCCGCCCGGGTCCAGCGCGCCGTCGAGCGGTTCGCCCCCGAGCCGCCCTCCGACGACATGGCGATCCTCACCCTGCGGGTGCCCGAACAGCGCCACGCCTGACGGCACCCCGCCCCGGGGCTTCGGGCACCGGAACGTTCAATCCCGTTCACCGCGTGGTCGGACCGCGGCACCGCACAGCTGACGACTGCACAAATTGTGTGATTCACAAGGGTACAAGGCGCCGGGACCGGGTACACATCCATCACCGGGGGACACCCCGGAGGGGCATCGACCGACGGCCGCGCCGCCGGTCCTCACCAGCCGGAACCCGCCCGCACGTCCACGTCCGTGCGCCCGCGGCCCGGCATCGCGCAGCACCTCACGCACCTCTCCGTGCACCGCACCGCACGTCCTCGTGCACCTCCGTGCACCGTCACGCACCGCGCTCCCCCATGCCGCGGTGCGCCCCCACAGAACACGCCGCCATCCCGGCACGCAGTGAAAGGAGCCTCCGGTGAGCAATGTCGCTACCGGGGCGGACGCCCGACCCGCAGGAGCCGACGCGGGTCCTCTCGGATACCTGGCCCTCGGACTGACCCTTCTGGCATACGGCCTGCTCTCCACCGGCGCCCTCAGCGGTGCCGGGGTCAAGGACGCCGTCTCGCTCACCCACCTGGTCGGCGGCATCGCGCTGTTCGTCGCGGGCCTGTGGCAGCTCCACGTCGGTGAGGGCTTCACCGGCACCGCGTTCACCGGCCTCGGCGCCTTCTGGGCGACCTGGTCGACCGCGGAGGGCGCCGGCAAGAACGCCGCGGGGCTCTTCCTGCTGCTCTGGGCGCTGCTGGCGCTCACCCTCACCCTCGCCAGCTGGAACAGCGGCGGATGGCTGGGACGCGCCGTCTACGGCCTGCTCACGGTCTCCCTGCTGCTGGGCGCGGTCGCCGCGTTCGGCGACAGCTCCGGCCTCGGCAAGCTCGCCGGCTGGGTCGCCGCCGTCTCCGGCCTCGCGTCCTGGTACTGGGCGACCGCGTCGCTGACCAACAGCGGCTGGGGTCGCGCGGCACTGCCGGTCAAGTAACCCCCGAGAACGGGTGGGCCGGACCTCTCCCCCACGGGGCCCGGCCCACCGCCGTGTCCGGAGCCGTTCCCGCGGTCACCGCGGTACCGGATCCCGGCAGCACCACGATCCCCGCGGCCCCGCCTGCTCCGCCTCTCAGCGGACGGCGGGGCTGTGCTGCTCCGCCTCCCGGAGGTCGTCCTCCTGCCGAACCCGCACCACGCCCGGCACCCCGGTCTGGCCACGCCAGCCGGCCATGGCGTGCTGCACCAGGTAGACCACCAGCAGCAGGGCGACCGCGACCAGCCCGTCCGCCCAGAAGTGGTTGGCGGTCACCACGACCACCACCACGGTCAGCACCGGGTGCAGCACCACCAGCCAGCGCCAGCGGCTCCGCCCGACCACGACCACGGCCACCGCCACGATCACGCACCAGGCGACGTGCACCGAGGGCATCGCCGACAACTGGTCCGGCACCACGCCGGCCACCGCACCGCCGTACACCGACTGCCCGTACTGCACCGCCAGGTCCACGAAGCCGTTCCCCGGCAGCATCCGCGGCGGCGCCACCGGAATGAACTGGATGAGCAGGCAGGCCGCGGTGGTCGCCACCACCGTCGTCCGCACCCAGGCGTAGTTCTCCCGGTGCTTCAGGAACAGCCACAGGAGCAGGACGAGCATCACCCCGAAGTGCATCGTGGCGTAGTAGTAGTTCGCCCCCTGGACGAGCCACGGGTGCGGCGTCACCGCCCGCTGCCAGGACACCTCGTCGGGCAGACCGAAGGCCAGCTCGGTGCGGTGGATCCACTCCGCCCGGTCCAGCGCGTGGTCGGTGCTCATCACCGACAGGTGGCCGACTACCTGCCACAGCGTGAACAGTGCGAGGAGCGTGCCGGCCTCTCTCAGCAGGGCGGCCGACGTCGTACGACGGGCCCGCCCGGCAGCGAAGGCCGTGGCGTACAGCGCGGCGGATGCGCCGGCCGAGGCCTGCCAGGTGAGCGTCAGGTTCTGCATTGGCGAAGGTTAACGCAGAAAAGCCCCCTCCCAAAGGGGAGGGGGCTTCTCTTTCAATGATTGTTCGGCGGCGTCCTACTCTCCCACAGGGTCCCCCCTGCAGTACCATCGGCG